>JAYRLF010000186.1:0-8048 GCA_041905385.1 Allosphingosinicella sp. | reverse complement strand
GATGCTCTACGGCGCCCTGCTCAACGCCGCCTTGGCCTGGGCCGGCTGGGGGCCGCCCCGGTTCGAGCCGCGCGCAGGCTACTGGATCGGCCTTCTCTATCTCGGCGTGATGGCGTCGGCCGTCACCTTCTTCTTCTATTTCCGGATCATCCGCGCAATCGGGCCGGCCAAAGCCGCCTATTCGAGCGTGCTGATCCCGATCATCGCCATGGCGATCTCGACCGTGGCGGAAGGCTATCGCTGGACGGCGCTTGCGGCCGCCGGCGGCGTGCTGGCCCTGCTCGGGCTGGTGATCGCGCTGCGCACGAGCCGCGCAGCCGTGGCGGAGTCCTGAAGACTCAGCGCCGGGCGCGGCGCGCGGCCTGGATTTCTTCCGGTGTCAGCCGGCGCACCGACGAGACCAGGCAGCGCTGCGGCCCGGTGGTGCTCGGCACGATCAGCTCGGCATCGAGCCCCTGGCAGATCCAGGAGGACCCGCCGCGGGTCCGCAAGGCGATCCGCCAGGACCAATCGATGTCAGGGCAATAGCCGGCCAGCTCGAGCCGATATTGGCGGCTCGCGCCGACGCGCACGTCGACCTGGTCGCGGCCGACCGGCGAGAAGCCGTTGATGCTGCGCGCGCTGAAACAGTCGCGCTGCTGCCGCTGCATGGCCGCCGCCGCACTTTCAGGACCGGCGAGAGCGGCGCCGGCAGCGATGCCGGCGACAGCGGCAAGAGCGAAGGTGAGGATGTTGCGCATGGCCAAGTCCTTGAAGGCGCTGACAAGGGACCAACCGGCGAGCGATCACTTGGTTCATGCGGGACGCCGCAGCCGCATTGCGCCCATAATAGCCGACGCGTAGAGCGCAAGCCATGCTCGACGCCCGACCGGCCCATGGCCACCAGCCCCCGATCATCAATCGCGCAGACTATCGGCCGCCCGACTGGCTGGTGCCCGAGGTCACGCTCGAGCTCGAGCTCGGCCCCGAGCGCACGATCGTCCGCGCCACGCTCGAGATCGAGCGCAATGGCGATCACCAGCGCCAGCTGGTGCTCGATGCCGAAGGCCTGACGATCCACCGGGTCGCGGTCGACGGCGAGGCGGTCAATTACTGGTACGAGCAATCCGTCCTGAAAGTGCCGGTCAGCGGCGCCAGAGCGAAGGTCGAGACCGTCGTCGAGATCGCGCCGCGCGCCAACACCCAGCTGATGGGCCTCTACGAATCGGGCGGCATGCTCTGCACCCAGTGCGAGGCGGAAGGCTTCCGCCGGATCACGCCCTTCCCCGACCGGCCCGACGTGCTGAGCCGCTATCGGGTGCGGATGATCGCCGACAAGGCGCGCTTCCCGGTGCTGCTGTCGAACGGCGATCCGGTCGGCGGAGGCGAGCTCGACAATGGCCGGCACTGGGCGGAGTGGCACGATCCCTTCCCCAAGCCCTGCTATCTGTTCGCCCTCGTCGCCGGCGACCTCGTCGCCAATCGTGACCGCTTCACCACCCGCTCCGGCCGCGAGGTCGACCTCGGCATCTGGGTTCGCGCCGGCGATCTCGAGCGCACCGAGCATGCGATGGCGTCGCTCAAGGCCTCGATGAAGTGGGACGAGGAGGTGTTCGGCCGCGAATATGACCTGGCCGTGTTCAACATCGTCGCCGTCGCCGATTTCAACTTCGGCGCGATGGAGAACAAGGGCCTCAACATCTTCAACTCGCGCTACATCCTCGCCGATCCGGAGACGGCGACCGACGCCGACTATGACGCGATCGCAGGCGTCGTCGCGCACGAATATTTCCACAATTGGTCGGGCAACCGCGTGACCTGCCGCGACTGGTTCCAGCTGTCGCTGAAGGAGGGCTTCACGGTCTTCCGCGACCAGCAATTCTCGGCCGACATGGGCAGCCGCGCGGTCAAGCGGATCGAGGATGTGCGGATGCTTCGCGCCGCCCAATTTCCGGAAGATGCCGGCCCGCTCGCCCATCCGGTGCGGCCCGATTCCTATATCGAGATCTCCAACTTCTACACGGCGACCGTCTATAACAAGGGCGCCGAGCTGATCCGGATGATGCACACTATCCTCGGCCCGGAGAAATTCCGCGCCGGCTGCGACCTCTATTTCGAGCGCCATGACGGGCAGGCGGTGACCTGCGAGGATTTCGTCTGCGCGATGGAGGATGCGAGCGGCATCGACCTCAAGCATTTCCGACTCTGGTACAGCCAGGCCGGCACGCCGCGGGTGAAGGCGCGCCTGCGCCGCACCGACGGCGGACTGGCGGTGGCGCTCGAGCAGGAGGTGCCGCCGACGCCGGGCCAGGACGCCAAGCAGGCGATGCCGATCCCGCTCAGGATCGCCTTGCTCGACGGCGACACCGGCGCCGCCCATGACGAGCGGCTGGTGCTGCTCGACCGGGACGCGGCCGAGATCCCGCTCGGCCCGGCCCCGGCCAGGCCGGTGCTGTCGATCAACCGCGATTTCTCGGCGCCGGTCATCGTCGAGACCGACCGCGGCGCGGAAGACCTCGCCTTCCTGTCGGCCCATGACGACGATCCGTTCGCCCGCTACGAGGCGATGCAGCAATTGATGCTCGACACCCTGATCGCGGCGGTCGGCGGTGAGGCCGACCATCGGGCGGTGGTCGAGGCGGTCCAGCGCACCCTAACCGATCCGAAGCTTGACCCGGCCTTCATCGCCGAAGCCGTGCTGCTGCCGAGCGAGGCGTTCATCGGCGACAATATGAAGCAGGTCGATCCGGACGCGATCCACGCCCGGCGCGAGGCGCTGCGCGCCGAGCTCGGCAGCACGCTCGAGGAGCTGTGGCGCGGCGCCTATTCGTCCTGCGCCGCCAATCGCTACGCATATAATCCGGCGGCCAAGGGCGCGCGGCGATTGCGGACGATCGCGCTCGGCTACATCACCGCGGCCGCCGCCAAGGATGCGGCCGCGCTCGCCAAGCGCCAATATGACGATGCCGACAACATGACCGACCGGCAGGGCGCCTTGGGCGTCCTCGCCAATGGCGACGCACCCGAGCGCCGGGCGGCGCTGGACGCCTTCTACGAGCGCTTCCGCGACAATGCGCTGGTGCTCGACAAATGGTTCGGCGTGCAGGCGCTGTCGACCCGGGCCGACACCGCCGAGGCGGTCGAGCAGCTGGCGAAGCACCCGGACTTCACCCTGTCCAACCCGAACCGGCTGCGCTCGCTGGTCGGCGCCTTCTCGGTCAACCAGCGCGCCTTCCACGAAGCGAGCGGACGCGGCTACCGCTTCCTCGCCGACATGATCCTCGCCGCCGACAAATTGAACCCGCAGACCGCGGCGAAGCTGGTGCCGCCGCTCGGCCGGTGGCGCCGGTTCGGCGAGGACCGGGCCGCGCTGATGCGCGCCGAGCTGGAGCGGATCGTGGCGGCGCCTGGGCTGTCGAAGGACGTGTTCGAGCAGGCTTCGAAGAGCCTGGGTTAGGCCCTCACCCCCCACTGCTTCGCAGCGGGTCCCCCCTCTCCCCAAATGGGAGAGGGACTGGTGGATCCAACGCTCTTTCTTGACCCTCTCCCATTTGGGGAGAGGGAGGGACCCATCGCGTTAGCGATGGGAGGGTGAGGGAACTACCTGACCCAGGCGGCGACCTGCCCGGCGACCTCGTTGGCGGCCTGGTTGAGGGCCGGGGCGACGGCGGCGGCGGTCGCTTCGGGGACCGAGACGCGGGCCTGGAAGCGGTTGGTGGCGACGACGTTCTGCGGCCGCACCAGGGTCGCCTCGAATTCGACGACCACCTCCATCGCATTCGGATCGAGCCCGAACCGGACCAATTGGCCGCTCATCACCATGCCCTGGATCTGGGTGTAGACCGACGGATCGAGCACGGTCAGGCTGGTGCGGGCGGCGATCGTCTCCGACAGCAACTGGCGGAACAGCTCGTTGGGCCCTTCGACCCACTGCGCATTCTCCAGATACTGGATCACGGTCGGCGAGACGTAGACCGGGACCCTTTTGGTGCGGACCGCCTGCGGCACGGTCGGCGTGGTGACGGTGATCACCTGGCCCTGCTGGGCGGCGCGCGCCTGGCCCGGCGAACGCGGATCCGCCGCCGTCAACGTCAGCAGCTCCGACGGCGCGTTGCCGCCGCCGAAGCAGCCGGACAAAGCCAGCCCGGCCAAAGCGGCGGTCAACAGATTCCTGTACATCGTCACTGCCTCCGTCCCGGCCGATAATCGGGCAGCCGTTCGCCGCCAATCACTCCTCCGATCCCGCGCTGATCGAGCCGTTCCGTCATGTTGCGCAGGGATTCGGTGGTCGCGCGCAGGTCGCGGACGAGCTGGCCGACCTCGGGAAGGGTGCGGGTCGAGAAGGTCTGCACGCCGGGCCGCGCATCGGCCAGCACCGCGTCGAGATTGCGCATGCTGGTCTCGGCGGCGCGGATCGTCTGGCGCAGGTCGGTGAGCAGCGGCCGCCCCTGCTCGCTCAGCAGAGTCTCGGTGGTGCCGGCGAGCTGGGCGACGCGGTCGGCCGCCTGACCGGCCTGGCGCACCGCCAGCCGCGCCTCGGCGAGGGTCGCGGCGATCTCGGGCGCGCGCTCGGCGAGATGCCGCGTCGTCACTTCGAGATTGTCGAGGATCCCCGAGATCGATTCCTGATTGCGGTCGGACAGCAAGGCGGTGAGCCGCTCGGTCAGGGTCGAGACGCGGTCGAGCAATTCGGGCGCGGTGTTGAGCAATTGGCCGAGCGCGCCGGGCCGGGTCGGGATCACCGGATAGCCATAAGGGCATTCGCGCTGCGGATCCGGATCGCAATCGATCTCGGCGGTCGAGGCGGGGCGGCCATCCTCGGATTCCGGCGGATCGAGCTGGATCTGGGAGACGCCGGTGAAACCGACGCCGCGGATCGTCGCGGTGGTGCCTTCGAGCACCGGGGTGGTGTCGTCGACGGTGATGCGGACGCGGATGAATTGCGGGCTGCGCGGCTCGAGGTTGATCGAGCGGATCTGGCCGACCGGCACGCCGCGGAAGGTGACCCCGGTGCCCTTGGCGAGCCCCTCGACCGACTGCTGGAAGAAGACGTCATAGGTCTTCTCGCCGCCATTGCCGAACTGGCTCAGCCAGACGACGAACACGACCAAAGCGGCGATCAGGCCGAGCACGACGCTGCCGACGAGCACCTGGTTCGAACGTGTTTCCATCAGGCCCCGGCCCCTATGTGCTCATCGAGCTGCGCGGCCGCGCGGCCGCGCGGTCCGCCGAAATAGTCCAGAATAAATTAGTGGTCCAAAGCCAATAATTACGGAATCGTTCCGACCGCCACCACTTTGCGGTCCGCCAGCACCGCCACCCGGTCGCAGATCGCGTGCAGCGTGTCGAGATCGTGGGTGATCAGGAAGACGGTGAGGCCGAGCGCGTTGCGCAGCTCGTTGATCAATTGATCGAAGGCGGCGGCGCCGATCGGATCGAGACCCGCGGTCGGCTCGTCGAGGAACAGCAATTCGGGATCGAGGCTCAAGGCGCGGGCGATGCCGGCGCGCTTGCGCATGCCGCCGGACAGCTCCGAAGGATATTTGGCGCCGGCGTCCGACGGCAGGCCGACCATCGCGATCTTGTAGGCGGCGATCTCGTCGAGAAGCTGCTGGTCGATGCCGGGATAGAATTCCTTGATCGGCACCTGGGCGTTCTCGGCGACGGTCAGGGTCGAGAAGAGGGCGCCGCCCTGGAAGAGCACGCCCCAGCGGCGGCGGACGTTCTTCGCATCCTCCTCGTCGCGGCCGATCATCGACTGGCCGAACACCTCGATCTCGCCCGCCTGCGGCGTCTGCAGGCCGATGATCGAGCGCATCAGCACCGATTTGCCGGTGCCGGAGCCGCCGACCACGCCGAGAATCTCGCCGCGGCGGACGGACAGGTCGAGACCTTCGTGAACGACCTGTTCGCCGAAGCGGTTCTCGAGGCCCTTGACCTCGATGATCGGTTCCTCCGAGGGCATCAGGGCCAGCCGATCTCGGTGAAGAAGACGGCGAAGAAGGCGTCGAGCACGATGACGAGGAAAATGCCCTGGACCACCGCCGTCGTCGTTCGCAATCCCACTTCCTCGGCATTCCCCTCGACCTGCAGGCCCTGGTAGCAGCCCGCCATGGCAACGATCATTCCGAAGACCGGCGCCTTGATCAACGCCTGGTAGAGGTCGGTCATCGGCACGACCTCGCGGGTCCGCTGGATGAAGGTGATCGGCGGGATGTCGAGCGAGAACCAACAGAACAGCCCGCCGCCGGCGATCGCGATCAGCGCCGCGTAGAAGCCGAGCAATGGCATCATCAGCACCGTCGCCAGCACGCGCGGGATGACGAGCGCCTCCATCGGCGAAACGCCGATCGTCCGCATCGCATCGACTTCCTCGTTCAGCTTCATCGAGCCGATCTGGGCCGCGAAGGCGGAGCCCGACCGGCCGGCGACCATGATCGCGGTCATCAGCACGCCCAGTTCCTTGAGCGCGCTGCGGCCGATCAGATTGACGGTGAAGACCTCGGCGCCGAACTGGCGAAGCTGGACCGCACCCTGCTGGGCGATGACGATGCCAACCAGGAAGCTCATCAGGCCGATGATGCCGAGCGCACGGACGCCGACCACCTCGAACCGCGTCACCACCGCATTGAAGCGAAACCGGCGCGGGTGGCGGATGATATGACCGAAGGAGATCAACATCGCCCCGAAGAAGCCGAGCAGGCCGAGCAAAGTGCTCATCGCCGTCTGGGTCGCGTCGCCGACACGGCCGACGAACTGGTAGAGCAGGGGCTCGGGCTCGCGGCGGACCTTGATCGGCTGGTCCGCGCGCGCGACATGATCGATCAGCGACTGCTGCTCCTCGGTCGCGCCGGTGACCTTCGCGCCCCGGTCGCGCTCGAGCTTGTGGATCAGCCAGGCGCCGACCGTGTCCATCCGCTCGACGCCGCTCAGATCGACCTCGAGCTGCTGCGCCTCGATTCCCTCGAGCTGCTCGGTGAGCTTGCGGACGCGCAGGATCGTCAGATTGCCGGTGATGCGCAGGACACAAGTGCCGTCCTCGACGTTCTGGCTGAGACCGGCGATTTCGCTCATGCAACGAGACTTGCTTCAATTCCCCGCCAGCGGCAAGCGCGATGGAGAGACGTTACGTTTTGAAAGTCGGCCCGGTTCCATGACCCAGGCGCTTGCCATCTACGACATGGACAAGACCGTCACCCGGCGGCCGACCTACGGCTATTTCCTGGCCTATGCCTGCTGGAAGCTGGCGCCGTGGCGGGCGCTGCTGCTGCCGGTGGTCGGCCTGACCAGCCTCGCCTACGGATTGAAGCTGTTCGACCGCGGCCGGCTGAAGGAGCTCAATTACCGGCTGCTGATCGGCAAGCCGAGCGCGGAGGCGCTGGTGCCGGTGGTCGAAGCCTTTGCCGACCGGCAGGCGCGCACGAACATCCTGGAGGGCGCCCGCACCCGCATCGCCGAGGACAAGGCGGCGGGTCGGCGGCTGGTGCTCGCGACCGCGTCCTATCGGCTCTATGCCGCGGCGATCGCGGCGCGGCTCGGCTTCGACGACGTGATCGCGACCGACACGATGCCCGACCATAAGGGCCGGATCGTCGCGCGGATCGACGGGCGCAATTGCTACGGGCTCGGCAAGCTCGACATGATCGAGGCCTGGCTGCAGCAGCAGGGGCTCGAGCGCGAGGCGCTGCACATCCGCTTCTATTCCGACCATATCTCGGACGCGCCGGTCCACGCCTGGTCCGACGAGGCCTTCGCCACCAATGCGCACGACCGGCTGGTTCGGCTGGCCGAGACTGAAGGCTGGGAGGTGCTCGATTGGCGCGATCGCCGACGGGCCGGGCGAAGTTGAATCGCGAAAGCGCGTCAACTTCGTCAACTTTGTCAGGAAACTCGGGAGTTTCCTGAACAGAATCGCCCACAAATTCACGACTTGCGCGGACACGTCGCATTTTTTCGGGCCTCCCTTGCGACCAGGCGCGGGGGGTCGGGCCGCCCCCGGGCCGGGTCGGCGGCCGTGGATGATTTGGTTGACGACCGCAAAGAGCCGGAGCGGCGGCCCGAAGGCCGCG
>JAYRLF010000604.1:1229-1544 GCA_041905385.1 Allosphingosinicella sp. | reverse complement strand
CGACCGAGCCAATTTGATAGCGTACCGTCGGCGTTGCGCCACAAGACGTCGCCGCGGCCGTCGCCGTTGAAGTCGCCGGCCCCGGCGATCTGCCAACTGCGCGCGACGTTCGTCAGGGCAGCGGCGTCGTTCGCGACGAAACCGCCGGACGCGGTGGCGAGCCACGTGCTGAAGCCACCCGAGTCGCTGCGCCAGACCAGATCGACCCGCCCGTCGCCGTTGACATCGGTGGAGGCGGCGAGATGCCAGTCGCTCGCCACGCGGGTGAGAGCGGCGGAGTCGTTGGCGGTGAAGCCACCGTCCGTGCGCCCCCGC
>JAYRLF010000604.1:0-1219 GCA_041905385.1 Allosphingosinicella sp. | reverse complement strand
CAACGTGCCGTCGAGGTTGCGCCAGAGGATGTCCGATCGGCCGTCACCGTCGAAGTCGTGCCGCGCCGGTGCGGCGGCGATCGACAGCTCGACTCCACCACCCTGGGCAGCGTGTGCCACCAGCTTGCCATCGAGGCCGCCAGCGAGCGTCATGCTGCCGCCGCTATAGGTGAGACGGTCACCGTTGACGGAGAAGCTGAAGGACTCGATCCACGCGTCGCTGATGACGATCCGGTCGCCGCGTCCGATCCGGCTCCCGATCGTGTCGCCGCTCAGACCCGCGGCGGTGTCGCGATAGGTGTCGTGACCGTCGCCGCCGTAGAGCAGATCGATCCCGTCGCCGCCGGTCAGCGCGTCGTCGCCGCCCTCGCCGTAGAGCGTATTGTCCCGGTTGTTGCCGATCAGCACGTTGTCGAGCGCATTCCCTCGTCCGAGGGTGGCGTAGCGGTTGGTATAAGGGTTCGAGTAGAAGCTGAGCGTCAGGTTCTCGACATTGTCCGGCAGAACATAGTCGGTCGCGGCGTAGACGAGATCGATGCCCTGGTCGACCGACTCGATCACGCGATCGTCGACATTGTCGACGTCATAGGTGTCGTCGCCCGCGCCACCGCTCATCCGATCCGCACCGGCGCCGCCGATCAGCGTGTCGTTGCCGTCGTTGCCGACGAGCAGGTCGTCGCCACCCCGCCCGTCGAGGACATTATCGGCGTTATTGCCGACGATCTCCTGCGCGTGGTCGTCGCCGCTGGCGTATCTGGCCGTGCCGCCGGTGAGGACGACACGCTCGACATTGGCGAGATAGCCGCCGACGTCGACGCTGGAATAGACCGTGTCAAATCCTTCACCGGCATATTCGTTCACCGAGGCATAGGTATCGAGATAGTAGGTGTCGTCGCCGGTGCCGCCGAAGAGGGCGATGTTGGTCGTCCCGCCGCTGTAGAGCGTGTCGTCGCCATCGAAGCCGAACAACCTCATCATCGTGCCGTCGCCGACGATCGTGTCGTTCCCAGCCGATCCGCCCACCGACACCACGGTGGTGAGATCAATGACCTGCACCGAGCCGCTGCCGAGCACAGTCAGATAGTGCCCGTCGGCACTCGCCAGCAGGGTGCCGCCGAGCCGCTCGTTGTAGATGTCCTTCACGGTCGCGCCAATCGGGTAGACTCCCTTCACGTCGCCGCTGCTGCTGTCGAAGGCGAACACGGCGCGGCTCTCGGGA
>JAYRLF010000185.1:0-8098 GCA_041905385.1 Allosphingosinicella sp. | reverse complement strand
TGGCGGGAAAAAATGTGCTGCCGCAGATCGATCGCAGCGCGCTCGAGCTCCAGTCGCGGGCCGAGGCTCTGCAGTCGCGCCAGCGCAGCATTCAGGGCACGAACGCGACGCCGGCCCTGGCCCGCCGACAGGTGGTCCGCCGGGCCAGCTCCGGGCCACTCGACCTGTCGTCGATCACCACCATCTGCCGCGCGGCGGGCAACCAGGCCGATCCGGCCGCCTTCATCGCCCGGATCAGCGGCGCCTATTCGCTGTCGAGCGAGGACAATGCGTCGCTGCGCTCGAGCTGCGCGGCCTATCTCGCCGGCCGCGCGGACGCCCGGCGGTAAATTTATCAGGCGCCGGCGCGCAAGTCGTGACCGGCGCTGAATTTTAAGCTAGCCGCGGCGCGTGAGCGTCGCGGATTTTCTTGTCATCGGTGGTGGAATTGCTGGCCTGTCCCTGGCCGCCCGGCTTGCCGACCGCGGACGTGTGACCGTGCTCGAGGGCGAGGATGCGCTCGGCTATCACAGTTCCGGACGCAGCGTCTCCTTCAGCCATTTCGGCATCGGCAATGCCGCAGTGCGCGGCCTCACCGGCTACAGTCAGTCCTTCTTCGCAGCGCCGCCCGAGGGCTTTTGCGAGACGCCGCTCAGCCAGCGCATGACGACGCTCTATTTCGCCGAGGCGGACGCGATCGGGCGACTCGACGCGCTCGCCGCGGCGATGGGCGCCTTCACCGACGCGATCGAGACCGTCGAGGAGGCGGAGCTGGCCCGACTGTGCCCGCCGCTCCGCACCGGCGACAATGGCGCGATCCGGGGGCTGGTCGACCGGACCGGGCTCAAGCTCGACACCGACGCCTTCCTGCAATCCTCGGCGCGGGCGGTGCGCAGCCGCGGCGGGGCGATCCTGACCGGGCAGCGCATCGCCGCGATCGAACGCAGAGGCGAGGTCTGGCGCGTGCGGACCGAAACCGGCGCCGAACATGAGGGCGCGATCCTGGTCAACGCGGCCGGCGCCTGGGCGGATCGGATCGCGTCTCTCGCCGGCGTTCGCCCGCTCGGCTTGCAGCCGATGCGCCGGACGATCATCGCGATCGATCCGCCGCCGGGCCTGGATATCGCCGACCTGCCGTTCACCCATAGCGTTCATTCCGATTTCTACATGCTGCCCGAGGCCGGCCGGCTGCTCGTCTCGCCGGCCGACGAGGTCGCCGACGATCCGTGCGACGCCCAGCCAGAGGATTACGACATCGCGCTCGCGGCCGATCGGCTCGAACATTATACGACGATCGCCGTGTCCCGGATCGCGCATCGCTGGGCGGGGCTGCGCTCCTTTCTCGCCGACCGGGTTCCGACGGCGGGCTTCGCCGCGGACGCGCCGGGCTTCTTCTGGCTCGCTGGACAGGGCGGCTATGGCTTCCAGACCGCGCCGGCGATGGCCGAGGCTGCCGACAGCCTGATCGCCGGCACGGCCTGGCCCGCGGCGCTGGCGCGGCTCGGCGTGACCGCCGAGACGATCGGTCCGGAGCGGCTTGGCCATGACTGATCCGAAGAATCGACCGGATGAAGATCCTGTGGCCGCCGAAGAGGTCGTGCCGCAGCCGCCGATGTCGCGGGTTCGTCGGGTCAAGCGGATCATCAAGATCGGTCTCGTGCTGATCGTTGCTGCCTTGGTCTGGCTGCTCGTCACAGCGCCGCTGTCACGATCGCTGCAACCGGTGGGCGCACCAGGCCTCACCATTCTCTCGGCCGAAGGCGAGCCGATCGCCCGGCGCGGGGCGATCATCGGCGAGCCGGTCGACGTGACCCAGCTTCCCGATCATGTCGGCCAGGCCTTCGTCGCCATTGAGGACCGCCGCTTCTACCAACATCTCGGCATCGACCCGTGGGGCATTGCCCGGGCGATGGCGCGCAACCTGCGCGCCGGCCGGGTGCGCGAAGGCGGCAGCACGATCAGCCAGCAGCTCGCCAAGACGAGCTTTCTCAGTCCCGACCGCACTGCCGGGCGCAAGATCCAGGAAGCGTTGATCGCCGTCTGGCTGGAAGTATGGCTGAGCAAGGAAGAGATCCTCAGCCGCTATCTGTCGAACGTCTATTTCGGCGACAATGTCTACGGCCTGCGCGCCGCGGCCCGCCACTATTTCGACGTCGACCCCGAGGATCTGACCCTGTCGCAGGCGGCGATGCTGGCCGGCGTGGTCAACGCGCCGTCGCGGCTGGCGCCGACCCGCAATATCGAGGCCGCACGCGACCGCGGCCGGCTGGTCCTCGCCGAAATGCAGGAAGCCGGCTTCATCAGCCGCCGCGAGCGGGATGCGGCGCGGCCGGCCCGGGTCCGGCGCGGCGGCGGCGACGACGTTCCGACCGGCACCTATTTCGCCGACTGGGTGATCCCGCAGGCCACCGAACTCGCCGAAGGCAGCTATGGCGAGCGACGGGTGATCACGACATTGGACGGCGACCTGCAGCGGCTGGCAGCGCGGACTGTGCGCAGTGCCGGGCTCGGCCGGGCCCAGGTCGCGCTCGTCGCGATGCGGCTCGACGGGCGCGTCGTCGCCATGGTCGGCGGCCGCGATTATCGGGCCAGCCCGTTCAACCGCGCCACCCAGGCGCGTCGCCAGCCCGGGTCCGCGTTCAAATTGTTCGTGTATCTGGCTGCGTTCCGCGCCGGCTATACGCCGACCACGCCGGTCGACGACCGGCCGATCCGGCTCGGCGACTGGACGCCGCGCAATTATGGCGATTCCTATCGCGGCCGTATCACCGTGCGCGAGGCGGTCGCCCAGTCGAGCAATTCGGTCGCGGTCCAGGTCCAGGAGCGGGTCGGTCGCGACAATGTCATCCGCGCCGCCCGCGACCTCGGCATCACGACGCCGATGCAGCCGGTGCCGACGCTGGCGCTCGGCACCAACGGCGTCAGCCTGGTCGAGCTGACCGCGGCCTATGCGGCGGTCGCGGCCGGCCGCTATCCGATCCGGCCGCGCGGCCTCGCCGAGCCGCGCAGCTGGCTGACGAGCTGGACCGGGCCGGCCGAGGCGGTCAATCGCGACCGCGCCTTCCCGATGCTGCGCGACGTTCTCTACAACGTTGTCAATCGCGGCACCGGCCGCGCCGCCAATCTGTCGGTGCCGACCTTCGGCAAGACCGGCACCACCTCGGATTATCGCGACGCCGTCTTCGTCGGCTTCGCCGGCGACCTGGTGGTCGGCGTCTGGGTCGGCAATGACGACAACCGGCCGCTGCCGGGCACGTCGGGCGGCGGCCTGCCGGCCCGGATCTGGCGCAGCTTCATGTCCGAGGCGCTCGGCATCAGGCCGGCGCGCCGCACCGCGCCGGTGCCGCTGTCGCAGGCGGACCGCGATCCGGATCCGGTCGAGACCAACCAGGTGGTCGAAACGCCGGAGGTGCCGGTCGAGACGCCGCCGCCGCCGACGCCGGAAGTGCCGGAAGTGGTCGCGCCGCCGCCCCAGACCCCGCGGCCGGAGCCGCAGACGCCGCCGCGTTAGACCGCGTTGACGTCGATATTCCGGCGCGCACGGCGCCGGTCATAGATCTTCTTCGCGCCATAGGCGCCGAGCGCGGCGATGCCGAGCGGCGTGAAGGCGCGGCGCATCAGCCAGGGCGCCGCGGCGCCGATCAAGGCGCCCTTCATTCCCTGGTTCCGGCCGGCGAGACGGCTGCCGATACCCGCGCGGATCAAATCGCCAATCATGATGCTCTCCAATGATTCGAGACTGTTGCGCGGAACAGCGCGGCGCCGATTGGATTGTTCCGTATGCGATGCGAAAAGAGAGGCCATGAGCGTCGACCCGACCAATCACCGGATCTTCATCGAGCGCCTGGTAATCGCCGTCATCGTCGTCGGCATCGCCCTGCTGCTGTGGAACCTGCGGGCGGTGTTCATGCTCGCCTTCGGCGCGGTGCTGGTCGCGGTGATCCTGAACCTCGTCGCCGAGCCGATCCGCGATCGGCTGCGCGTGCCGGCGCCGCTCGCTTTGGTCGCCGCGGTGCTGATCTTCGTCGCCGTGATCGGCACTGCGATCTGGACGTTCGGCGATCAGGTCGCGGAGCAGGCAAGTTCGATCCGGCAGATGGTGCCGGTCGCCTGGCGCGAGGTCGAGGCGCGGTTCGACGCCTGGGGCATGGGCATGGCGCTGCGCGAATGGAGCGAGAGCCGGGCCGGCGGCGGCAACATCTTCTCCAACATCGGCAATATGGTGGTCACGATCGGCAACGGCGTCGCCGACACGCTGCTTGTGATCGTCGGTGGTATCTATCTCGCCGCCCAGCCCGAATTGTACCGCGTCGGAATGATCAAGCTGGTGCCCGAGCGCGGCCGGACGCTGGCTTCGCAGGCGATCGAGGCGAGTGCGCGGGCGCTTCGGCTGTGGCTGCTCGGCCGGATGGTCTCGATGGTCGCCGTCGGACTGATGACCTGGTTGGGCCTCAGCCTGCTCGGCGTGCCGTCGGCCGGGGCGCTCGCCCTGCTCGCCGCCTTGCTCGAATTCGTACCGTTCATCGGGCCGATCGTGTCGGCCATTCCGGCGATACTGATCGCCTTTGCGGTGAGCCCGCAGCTGGCACTCTGGACCGGCCTGCTGTTCCTCATCATCCAGCAGATCGAGGGCAATGTTCTCGAGCCGCTGGTTCAGCAGCGTGCCGTTGACCTGCCCCCTGCCCTGCTGCTGTTCGCGCTGGTGGCAGCCGGCCTGATCTTCGGCGTCGCCGGCGTGATCCTCGCCGCGCCGTTCACCGTCTTCGTCTTCGTGATGGTGAAGCGGCTCTACGTGCAGGAGGCGCTGAAGACGGCGACGCCGCTGCCCGGAGAAGAGAAGAGCTAGTCGAGGAAGAGCTCGGCCGCGGCCTCGACGATCGCGTCGACGTCGAGGCGATAGGCCCGGTAGAGGTCTGGCAGGTTGCCGGTCTGACCGAAGCGGTCGATGCCGAGCGGGCTCACCCGATGGCCCACGACGCCGCCCAGCCAGGAGAGCGAGGCCGGCGCCGCGTCGAGCAGGGTGACGAGGCCGGCCGTGCGGGACAAGGGCGCAAGCAGGGTTTCGACATGCGACGGCTCGGCCGCCTTCTTCTGCCAGCGCGCGGCGCGGGCGGCGCTCCAGCCGCGGTGGAGCAGGTCCGGCGAGGTGATGGCGAGCAGGCCGAGCCCGGGCATGTCCTCGGCCAGCACCTCCCAGGCGGCGAGCGCCTCGGGCGCGATCGCGCCGGAATAGACCAAGGCCGCCTCGGCGCCGGGCGCGGGCGGACGCAGCCAGTAGCCGCCAGCGAGCGCCCCTTCCTTCCAAGCGTCGTCGCCGCGCGCGACCTGGGCGATGGTGCGGGTGGTGAGGCGCAGATAGACGCTTTCCCCGTCCGGCCGCTGCAGCTGGCGGAAGCCGTCCTCCATCATCACAGCGAGCTCGTCTACAAAGGCCGGCTCGTAATGTCGCAGGCCCGGCTGGCCGAGCGCGATCAAGGGCGGGTTGATCGACTGGTGGGCGCCGCCTTCCGGGCCGAGCGTGACGCCCGACGGGGTCGCGACCAGCATGAAGCGGGCGTCCTGGTAGCAGGCATAATTGAGCGCATCGAGGCCGCGGGCGATGAACGGATCGTAGACGGTGCCGATCGGGAACAGCCGCTCCCCGAACAGATCGCCGGCGAGGCCGAGCGCGGCGAGCATCAGGAACAGATTGTTCTCGGCGATGCCGAGCTCGAGGTGCTGGCCGGCTGGGCGGGCCGCCCATTTCTGCGCCGACGGGATCTTGGCCGCGGCGAAGACGTCCGCCAGCTCCTGGCGACGGAACAGGCCGCGCTGGTTCACCCAGGCGCCGAGATTGGTCGAGACGGTGACGTCGGGCGAGGTGGTGACGATCCGGTCCGCCAGCTCGCCGCCGGCCTTGGCGAGATCGAGCAGGATCTTGCCGAACGCGGCCTGGGTCGACTGCTCGTCGCCGGCGGGCGGCTGGATCGCCGGCACGTCGGCGACGTTCCAGGCGCGGTCGCGCTTGTCGCGGGCGATGCGGGCGGTCTCGACCAGCGCCTTGACCGCTTCGGCGCTGTTGCCGCCGAGCCCGGCCCAGGGCTCCCACTCGGCGCCCTCGGCAATCCCCATCGCATCGCGCAAAGTTGCGATCTGGCCGGGGTTCATCAGGCCGGCATGATTGTCCTTGTGGCCGGCGAAGGGCAGGCCGTAGCCCTTGATCGTATAAGCGATGAACAAGGTCGGGACCTCGTCCTGGGCGCCGTCGAACGCCTCGACCAGAGCGGCCATATCGTGGCCGCCGAGATTGGTCATCAGGTCTGACAGGGCGTCGTCGTCGCGGGCGTCGAGGATCGGCTGGATGGTCTTGCCGAGGTCCTTCGTCAGCCGCTCGCGCCAGGCGCCGCCGCCGAGATAGGTGAGCGCGGCATAATCGGCATTGGGGCAGCTGTCGATCCAGCGGCGCAGCGACGCGCCGCCCTTCTCGGCGAAGGCGGCCTCCTGCTTCTTGCCATATTTGATGGTGACGACGCGCCAGCCGCAGCTCGCGAAAATCTCGTCGAAGCGGGTGAACATGCGGTCGGCGGTCGTCGCGTCGAGCGACTGGCGGTTATAGTCGACGATCCACCAGCAATTGCGGACGTCGTGCTTGCTCGCCTCGATCAGGCATTCGTAGATATTGCCCTCGTCGAGCTCGGCATCGCCCATCAGGGCGACCATCCGGCCGACATCCGTGCCCTTCAGCCGGCCGTGCGCGACCAGATAGTCCTGGACCAGGCTGGCGAAGGCGGTGACGGCGACGCCGAGGCCGACCGAGCCGGTCGAGAAGTCGACCGGGATCCGGTCCTTGGTCCGGCTCGGGTAGGATTGGGCGCCGCCAAAACCGCGGAACGCCTCGAGCTGCTCCCGGCTCTGGGAGCCGAGCAGATAGTGGATCGCGTGGAGGACCGGGCCGGCGTGCGGCTTGACCGCGACCTTGTCGTTCGGGCCGAGCGCGTGGAAGTAGAGCGCCGCCATGATCGCGGTCATCGAGGCGCAAGATGCCTGGTGGCCGCCGACCTTGAGCCCGTCCTCGCTCGGCCGAAGATGGTTGGCATTGTGGATCGTCCAGGCGGCGAGCCAGCGCAGGCGCTCCTCGATCAGGCGCAGCGCGTCGAGATCGGGGCCTTGGGTCTTCTTCAGCATGGCTGCCCTCTTAGCTGGATCGGGCGACGCGGAAAACCGACAGAAAATTCGCAAGAATGATCAAATTGGTATCGCTTGCCCGACCCCGGAGCGAGGCGTACTGTCGAGATACGACACCAGGGTTGGGGGATTGAAAATGAAGCTTTTTCTGTCGCGCGGCGCGTCGCTGCTCGCGGTCGCCGGCGCCATTCTTCTCGGCGTGCCCGCTTCGGCGCAGCCGGCGCCGGCTGCCGCCAACCGGCCGATCACGGTGCCGCCGCTCGATTATCGGACGCGGACCCTGGCCAACGGCCTTCGGGTCTACACGCTGCAGGACCGCAATACCGCCAATGTGTCGGTGCAGATGTGGTACAAGGTCGGCTCCAAGGACGATCCGGCCGGCCGCTCGGGCTTCGCCCATCTGTTCGAGCATATCCTCAGCCGGGTGACTCGCAACATGTCGGCGGGGCAGCTGAGCCGGATGGTCGAGGAGGATGCCGGCGGGACCCGCAACGCGTCGACCGGGCCGGATTACACCAACTATTACGAGACGGTGCCGGCGAGCCAGCTCGAGGCGATGTTGTGGGCGCATGCCGAGCGAATGGGCCGCTCGGTGCTCGACCAGTCGGTGTTCGACACCGAGCGCAGCATCGTCAAGGAGGAGATGCGGCTGCGCGTCCTCTCCCAGCCTTATGGCCGGCTGCAGCGCTACTATCTGTTCGACAACACCTTCACGACCCATCCCTATCGCCGCTCCGGCATCGGCACGGTCGCCGATCTCGATACGGCGACGCTGGCCGACGCCCGCGCCTTCCACGAGAATTTCTACCGGCCCGACAATGCGGTGCTGGTTGTCGCCGGCAATTTCGACCAGCGCCAGCTCGACCAATGGATCGACCGCCATTTGGGATCGCTGCCGCGGCCGAGCCGGCCGATCGTCCGCCACGAAGCGCGCGAGGCCGGCCGCAGCCAGCCG
>JAYRLF010000184.1:0-8102 GCA_041905385.1 Allosphingosinicella sp. | reverse complement strand
GAGCAGCGCCCAGTTCGCGAAGTAGATCCAGAGGCGGAGCTCGCCGCTTCTCGGCGGCGGCTCGCGCACGTCAAGGGTCACGAACGTGCCGACGCCGATCCGCGCCCGCATCACCTCGCCGCCGACGATCGATTTGATAGTGGCAACGGCATCGCCTTCGTTGGCGACCGGCGGCTTGGTCACGGTGATCGGGACCTGAGATTCAGCGATCTAGTCATCCGCTCTGTGCCTCAGTCGGCGTGAGTAAAGCCAGAGCACAAGACTCAGCGCATATGGAATTCCGAGCATGGGCAAATAAAAGCGCCAAAATTCAATCACCAAGCGGGGATCGTAGATTGCGGCCGCCACGAACATCGCCAGCACTACTGTCGGAGCGAGGAAGAGATTGAGGGCGTGGGCCCTGAGACGGTCGGCACCTGTTCGTGTTTTGGGCATCTCAACCTCCCCGGGAATTGTGCATTTGGTAGCCTGATGCAAAGGTCGAGGCTGAATCAGGGCAAGTGCGGAGATTACCGCTTTCGCCATCAACTCTGGATCGGCGGCAAGTTCATATGGGCTTGCACGTCTGGCGAAAGCAGGCCCTTCGGATCGAGCAAGCGATAGGTGCAGACCAAGTCTCCACAAAAATCCTGAAACTCCGTAACCCCGCGATCGCGACTAAAGGAAAAGGCGAGGCTGTGCTGCAAGCCGGTGCATCTCACCGATAGCGCGCCGGGACTGCCCTGTTCCGAAGCGGCCGATGAGCTCCGGCAACGATATTGGCGCCGCCCATAGTCGAGGGTCCATTCCTGCCGGTTGCCGACGCCGACGGGCAGCGCGATCGGCAGCGATTCGACACGGACGATATTGTCACGAAGCACGATCGCTCCCGAGGCGCCGAACAGCTCTTCTCCGAAGAGTTCCTCGATCGGACGGCTCGAGCGCGTATCATGGTCGAGCGCGAGGAATCCGCTGCGTAGCTCCATCATCGGATGGAGAAAGATCGCCATCCCAGGTCCGATTTCCGGGGTGGTGTTTCCATAACGAATATATGGAATTCGAGCATCGTCCCGGGTCATCGCTGGCAGGCTCGTTACCGCGGCAGAGGCAGGAGCGGAGAGCGTCTGCCTGTCGCCTTCTCCCGGGCCACAAGCGCTCACGAGAAAGCTCAGGATTAAGAAACGCGTCTTACCGGTCATCGCTCGCGCACTTCGTCTTCAAAGAAGTCTGGGCGCGGCGATTACCGCGCTGGTGTGACGTGATGAGGAATGCCTGGAAGGTCGAGGCGAGGGAGGCGGGCCATGCCGCTACCCTCGCCGAATTCGTGTATTTAGTAAACTGGCACCGCAACTCGTAACTGGGAATTCATTCGACTCATAATCTAGTGCGTTGACAGCTAGCGAGGCTTTCGCCAAGGGAGCCGCCTTCCTATATCGCGATCCACTGGACAGGTGGCCGAGTGGTTAAAGGCAGCAGACTGTAAATCTGCCCGGCGAGAGCCGTACGCTGGTTCGAATCCAGCCCTGTCCACCATCGTATCAGAAATGATGGAAGGGCGCGCAGTCCCTTGCTCACCCACTCAGTTTCGCGGCTGCGCCTATCACTCGCAGCCCGATCCTTCTCTCATACATGCACGGCGAAGCGCTTGTCGAACCTGATTATGTGAAGCGCCGTTTCTCATGATCGTAATGAATTCGCCTCGCCGCGTCGTGACCACCACATCGCGACCCCTTATCCGAAACTGGACGGGCCCGAATGCCCCGCGAGGCCCGCGACCTGGAAATATCCCGTTGACGACCCTGTCGGGCCGCCTGCCGATCGTCTCGATTATCGCTCTGAATGCAGCTCGGTGTGCAGAGTTGTTAGGATTGAGACCCCATTCGCCCATATGCCGACCAGCCTTCTTTCCGAACTGCGTTCCCGAAACTGTGAGACCTAATTCGAGACCGAGCGCATGGCGGGCTCCTTGCCACCCGGCTACGGCAAACCCACGACCTATTCGAACGGCCGGGGCTAGCGAAGCGACAGTCCAAAACGCCGTTTCCCGCCATTCCTGTTCCTCAGGCGAGGCTGGTTCGTTATTCATTCCACAAAGGCTAGCGCCATAGCATGAGCCTGATTCCAAGCCGTCAGGATCAGTATTATTCAATGGATCGTTTTTCGTATATGCATAAAGATTGACCCCACCCTGATACCCAATCGGATCCGTCTGGATGAACCGCCCGATCGTCGGCGAGTACATCCTCGCCTTGTAGTAATAGGTGAACGTCTCCGGCAGCCAGATCTGACCGGTATATTGGAACCGGCCGATGTTGGTGCTCGCCGCGCTGCCATATTCGTCATAGCGGTTGGGCGTATTGTTGATGAGCCCGCCGTTCAGGTCGAGCGCGGCGATGATCGAGCCCTGGTGGTCGGCGTGCAGGAACCGCCGGTTCCCGCCCGAATACCACACCACCGGATCGTCGACCGCGGTGCCGTGCACCCAGCGATCGAGCAGATTGTTGCTGCCGTCATATTGCGCGACCAGCTCGTCGCCGTCGTAGAGCAGCTGGCGCGTGTTGGCGGCGTTGGACGGCACGATCTGGAACAGCCGCCCGAGCGGATCGTAGGTCAGCGTCGTCGTCGCACCGCTGCTGTTGATCGTGGTGCTGACCAGCCGGTTCTCGACGTCGTAATTATAGGTCTGGAACCCGTCGCCGGTGATGTTGCCGTTGAGGTCGTGCGGGACGACGGCCGCCCCGACATTGGTGTACTGGTTGAGCCCGTTGGTCGTGAAGCTGCGGCTGTAGGGCGGCTGCACCGCCAGCGCGTAGACGTCGTTCGATCGGGTCAGCGTCGTGATCTGGTTCGCCGGATTGTGGCCATAGGTCAGCGTCATGTCGTTCGCCGTGTCGGCGAAGTTGTGCGCGATCGACTGAACCGGCCCGGCCGGCGCATAGGTGTAGGTGCTGAAGCCCGCCGCGCCCTGATTGTTGGTGCGGCTGGCGAGCCGGCCGAGCTGGTCGTAACCGAACCCGGCGAGATACGCCCCGGCCGCCCCCTCGCGCAGCTGGGTCAGCCGGTTGAGCCCGTCATAGGTGGCGCTGAACTGGGTCCCGCCCGGATGGGTGATCGAGCCGCGCGGCCCCGCCGGCAAATAGGAGAAGTTCAAGGTGCGGCTGAACCCGCCCTGCACGATCGTCGTCGAGACCGGCCGCGCGAGCAGGTCCGGCGCGGTGACGACGCGGTCGTTGCCGCTGATACTGTCGAACCGCGCCTCGGTCTGGAAGCCGCGCAGGTCATAACCGTAATGGACGTCGCGCGTGTGGGTCGACGCCAGGCCGGCCCGCTCCGGCACGATCTTCACGCTCATCCGGTTGAGCGCGTCGAACGTGTAGGTCAGCGTCTCGCCGCGCCGGCGCCGATGGCTGGTGCGGTTGCTCGCCGGGTCATAGCCATATTCCTCGTAATCGGCCTCGTTGACCTGGCCCGGCACGGTCGCCGACGGGAAGACCCAGCGCTCGAGCCGGTCGTGGCCGTCATAGCGCAGCTCGGCGCGATGGCCGCTCGCCTCGGTGACCGAGGCGATCTGGCCGTTCGGCGTGTAGGTATAGAGCACTTGGTCGCGCTGCACATTGTCCAGGCCGTAGCCGGTCTGGATACGGGAAAGGCGTCCTTCGGCATTGTAGACGTTGCGCGTGATGCGGTCGGACCCGGATCCACCCAGAGCGCTGTGCGCACACGCGCCGGCCGTCTGTGCATCAGGTGCGTTCAGGTTCATCCGGACCGCGGTGCATTCCAGCCGGCCGAGCGCGTCGTAGCTGTACCGGGTGATGGTCCGCACCTGGCCACCAACGGTCAGCATGTCGCGCAGCTTGCGGTCCATCGCGTCGTAGAGCGTATCGACGGTCTCGTGGACGGTGAAGCCGGTCCAGCTGGCCGGAGCGACGGCCTCGCTCTGCCAATTGAGCAGCTCGCCGCGCTCCACCTTGATCAGCCGTCCGGCTGCATCATAGGTGTTGCGCACGGCGGCATAATGCAGGTCGAGAAGCGGCGTGCCGGCGCCGTCGGGATCGGGCGCGATCGTGCCGGTGACGCGCCGCTCGGCGTCATAGCGCGTCGCGGACAGATAGGGCGCGGGTGAAGTCTGCGCCGCGGCCGGAGCCGAGGTCAGCGTGGCGGAACTGAGCGCGATCATCGCCGCGCCGCTTTTCAGCATTTGCTTGGTGAACATGGGTCGTGCCTCTCTTGGCAATCGTTCGGGGGATGAGGGCTATTGCGCGGGGCAGGTGGCGGGCGCACCGCCCGGACCGGTCTCGCTGATCCGGTTGCCGACCGCGTCGTAGGTGAAGCAGGTGCGGACGGAGGTGGAATTGTCGGTCACCGTGCGACCGCGCAGCCGCAGCGCGTTGGCCGTGCCGGACGGACCATATTCATAGACGGTCCGCACTTCGTCCGACGTGCCGCTGCAGCTCGATGTGGTCCGGCACTCGGATTCCTGGGTGAGCACCCAGACCGGATTCGGATCGGAGACGATCGCCGTCCCGGCGCTGTTCATCACGCCTGCCTGGATCTGCGAATAGGTGTAACGGGTCTGCGGCCTGACGTTGACGATCGTGCCGCTCGACTGCCGGACCGGAACCTGCGGGCGAGTGACGGTCAGCACGCCGCCGTGGGCGGAGGCATGGGTGTAGTCGGTCTGGTTGCCGCGCTCGTCGAGGGCAAACAGCGGCTTGTTGCAGATCCGGAAGTCGGGCTCGGTGCAGACGACCGAGGTATAGGCGACGTCGCCCGGGAAGACGGTTCGGGTGTTGATCGGGGATTCGCCGGATCCGGGAACAGGCTGACGCTCGCGCGAGAACAGGTTGTTGCGATAGTCGTAGCCGAGGATTTCGGTATTGCCGCCGGGCGGGGTGAAGTGGGTCGGGTTAAGCCCGCCCCAGCTATATTGCGTATGACCCTCGGGCGCATAGAGATGCTTGAGGAAGCCGTTCTCGTAAAATGCCGAGGTGGTCCGGCCGAGCGGATCGGTCATGTGACCTTCGGTAAGCCGAGGCGGGTCACCGCCCTGGAGCGGCGGCCAATCCTGATACTGGACCATGTTCTGATATTCGTACTGCCAGACCTCGCCTGTGGCGGTGGTCTGCCGGCGGACCTGGTCCGGTAGGTAGTTCTGATTCTGCGCGGTCGGACCATATTCGTTGGTGACCCGGCAGCCGCTCGCGCTCGGCGAGGAGCCCGGCAAGGTCACGCAGAGCAGGTTCGGCCGGTAATAGGTGTCGTAGGTCATCTGGGTGACGACGTTGTCGGCGCCGGTGACGCCGGTCAGCTTCCACTGCAAAGCCGATGGCCCGGCGCCTGTGGCTGCATAACTGTAGGAGACATGCACTTGCGGCGTCGCATTCGTGCAGGTTCGGCCCAGGTCGACGTAGACGAGCGCGCGGTTGTAGCCGCAGGCGGTCGTGATGACTCCGTTGCCGTCATAATCCAGCACGATCGCGTCGCCGCGATTGCTCAGGATCGTGTCGAGCCGGCCGGATCCGTCGTAGATTAGGTCGAGCCGGCCGCCGTCCGCATAGACGACATTGATCGCCTGATTCTGGCCGTTGAAGGTGTAGACGTCGCCATTCTGGTTGCGGAAGACGAGGTTGATGCCGACCGTGCCGGTGAGCCTGGCGCCGAATGCATTGTTGTTGTGCTGGTCGAGGTTCCACGGCGTCCAGGTCGTGCCCCCGGTCAGGCGGAACTGGTAGACCTTGCCGTCGGCATAGATTTCGACGCCGTCATTGATGGTCGGATGCCAGCGGGCGGCGAAGCCGTAATTGTGGTTCCACGAGCCGAAGCGGTGATGGTCGCTGGACGGCGCCCCGCCGACCTGGGCCGACGGCACCGACCGCCACGCCCGCACGAAGCTGAGCGACCCGATCGTGAAGTCGGTCTCCGAATGGACGAAGGTGCCGCTCTGGATGTTCACCCCCATCGGGGTCATCGTGTAGATCTGCGGCATGCGGTCGCGGGTCGTGTCGGCATAAGCCGGCGCGGCGCAGCTGAAGGCGGTCGAGCAGAAAAAAGCGAGCGCGAGGGCGCGGCGGGTCATGGCCTGTTCTCCTGGCTGATGGCGGATGGCGATGGCGGGGCTCACGAGCAGGGCCCCGTTCCATTGATCTGAACGTAAAGAGTGCCGTCGGCGGTCGCGCCGAGGCTGTCTTGCATTCGGTAGACGACGGTTCCCGTTCCGCCACCGGCGGTCGCGTAGAACAGTACGTCGCCCCCTCCCCAGAGAAACGCCTCGCCGTTCGTCACCGAGACGATGCTGACCATCGCCAGCGGCAGGTTGAGATCGGGATCGACGTCGTTGTCGAGCACATCGGTAATCACGAAATCGCAGATCTGGACCGAGGCATAATCGGTGGTCGGGACCGGCGGCTGGTTCGAGCTGTCATCGTCGACGATCGTGCCGATGCCGGTCGCGTCGATGATCGTCGCACCGCCGCTGGCGCCGGACAGGGTGACCGTGAAGGTCTCGTTCCCTTCCGGGCTGGTGTCGGGGGCGGACTGGACGCTGATCGTCTTCACATAGTCGTCGGCGCCGAAATTGAGCGTGCCGCTGGCCGCGGTGAAATCGCCGGCCGAGGCGCTGCCGGTCGCGGTGGCATAATTGACACTGAAGCCGAGCGGCGGCGCGAACGAGCGATGGCGGGTGACGGTGAAGATCAGCTGATCGCCCTCGCCGACCGTCGCATCACTGATGGTGAAGGCCGGCGTCGGCGCCGCCGGCGGCGTCGGCGGCACGCCGCTATTCTGCCAGGCGAGGGTGCGGTTGTCGGACGGGTCGAAGCTGTACTGGGTGGTGACGGCATTGTTGTTGCCGCCGCTGCGCTGGACCTTGGTCAGGCGGCCGTGCGCATCGTAGGTATAGGTCATGGTCTCCGCAGCGATCGCCGAGGTCGTGGCGAGCAAAGCGGCAAGGACCGTCGCGATCTTTCGCATGGGTGAAGCTCCTTTTGTCCCGGGAGCTGCTGGAGC
The DNA here is from genome assembly GCA_041905385.1 of Allosphingosinicella sp. Classification (GTDB taxonomy): domain Bacteria; phylum Pseudomonadota; class Alphaproteobacteria; order Sphingomonadales; family Sphingomonadaceae; genus Allosphingosinicella. The sequence goes on along the minus strand of JAYRLF010000184.1, from coordinate 1,118 downwards.
CAGGGGGAGAAGCTCCTTCAGCGCTCCCGGAACGAGGGGAGTCCTATGCGATGAAATCCTACATTTATCCTACAAAATGCTTATGGGGGGATTTTGTAGGATTTGGCGTGGCGACGGGCGTCGACACCCTCTCTTCGTCATTCCGGCGAAAGCCGGAATCCCGCTTCCTTTGCCGCGCCGTCGAAGGGAAGCGAGATCCTGGCTTCCGCCAGGATGACGGGGAGCGCCTGGCAACGGAAGGAGCATTTCGGAAAGTCGCGGACGCTTGCCCAGAGCCGCTTCCCGGCGAAGGCCGGGATCCAGTCCGGCCAGGTCGAGACAGGAGAAGGCGCCCGGCCGGACCCCGGCCTTCGCCGGGGAACGGAATTGGGAAGACCTTGCCTACCCCACCTTCCTTCCGGCCCAGATCACCCGTCCGATGATCTCCAGGCTCGCCCGCTCGCAATCGCGCCATTCCGGGTAGGTCGGATTGTCGCTCTTGATCGTCACCGAGCGGCCGGCCGGGCTGGGCGCGATCCGCTTCACCATCAGGCTGTCGTCGCGCTTCAGCACATAGATGCCGTCGCGCAGCCGGTCGGCGCCGTCGCTGCGGTCGACCAATATGTCGTCGCCGTCGGCCAGGGTCGGCACCATCGAATCGCCCTGGACGCGGATGAAGGAGAGGTCGGCATTGGCCCGGCCGCAGAGCTGGCGCAGCCACCTCGGATCGAAGGCGATGTTGGCGACCAGGCCGTCCTCCTCCTGATAGACGCCGTGCCCGGCCGAGGCGCCGACGTCATAGCGCGGCACCCGCACCAGCGCCTCCTCGCGCCGCTCCGGCGGCCGGCCGCCGAGCGCGGCCTCGCGTATCCCGCACTATTCGGCGAGGCTCCGCACGTCCGCGGCGTCGAGCCGGCGCGGCGGGCCGCGCTTGATGAACTGCTGCACATAAGCGGGATTCTTGCCGAGCAGCCGCGACAGGCCGGCAAAGCCCTCCTTGCGCTCCTCGATCAGCCGCGCGAGCGCGGCACGCTGGTCGATCATCGTCATGGATTCCCTATAAGCGTAAGATTTTCCCTAGACAAGTAGGAAACAAAAGCGGAACATCCGACTCAGTGATTCGGAGGTTTCCTATGCTG
>JAYRLF010000183.1:0-8104 GCA_041905385.1 Allosphingosinicella sp. | reverse complement strand
GATGGCACTCAAGCAATATAATCCGACGACCTCGTCGCAGCGCGGCCTGATCCTCGTCGACAAATCGGCGCTGTGGAAGGGCAAGCCGGTCAAGGCCTTGACCGAAGGCAAGCGCAAGACCGGCGGCCGCAACAACAAGGGCCATGTGACCTCGCGCGGCATCGCCGGCGGCCACAAGCAGAAGTACCGCTATATCGACTTCAAGCGTCGCAAGTGGGACGTGCCGGCCACCGTCGAGCGGCTCGAATATGATCCGAACCGGACCGCGTTCATCGCCCTGGTCAAATATTCGGACGGCGAGCTCGCCTACATCATCGCGCCGCAGCGGCTCGGCCCGGGCGACACGATCGTCGCCGGCAAGAAGGTCGACGTGAAGCCGGGCAATGCGATGGAGCTGGGCCAGATGCCGGTCGGCACGATCGTCCACAATGTCGAGATGAAGCCGGGCAAGGGCGGCCAGATCGCCCGTTCGGCCGGCACCTATGTCCAGGTCGTCGGCCGCGACCGCGGCATGGTGATCGTCCGCCTGAACTCGGGCGAGCAGCGCTACATCCGCAGCGACTGCATGGGCACGGTCGGCGCGGTCTCGAACCCGGACAACCAGAACCAGAATTTCGCCAAGGCCGGCCGCACCCGCTGGATGGGCAAGCGCCCGCTGACCCGCGGCGTCGCCAAGAACCCGGTCGACCACCCGCACGGCGGCGGCGAAGGCCGCACCTCGGGCGGCCGTCATCCGGTCACCCCGTGGGGCAAGCCGACCAAGGGCGCCCGCACCCGCTCGAACAAGGCGACGGACAAGATGATCATCCGTTCGCGTCACGCGAAGAAGAAGAGGTAAGAGATGGCCCGCTCCGTCTGGAAAGGTCCGTTCGTCGAGCTGTCGCTGCTGAAGAAGGCAGAGACGGCGCAGGAAGCCGGTGGCCGCGCCCCGATCAAGACCTGGTCGCGCCGCTCCACCATCCTGCCGCAGTTCGTCGGGCTCACGTTCAATGTCTATAACGGCCGCAAGTTCGTTCCCGTCTCGGTGAACGAGGACATGGTCGGGATGAAGCTCGGCGAGTTCGCGCCGACCCGCTACTTCCCGGGCCACGCCGCCGACAAGAAGGGCAAGAGGTAAGCCATGGGCAAGCAGAAGGCTCCCCGTCGGGTCGCCGAGAACGAGGCGCTCGCCGTCGGCACCCAGATCCGCGGCTCGGCGCAGAAGCTCAACCTCGTCGCCGGCCTGATCCGCGGCAAGAAGGCCGAGGACGCGCTCAACATCCTCGCTTTCTCGCCCAAGGCGATGGCGCGGGACGTGAAGAAGGTGCTCGCCTCGGCGATCGCCAATGCCGAGAACAACCACAATCTCGACGTCGACAGCCTGGTCGTCGCCGAGGCGTCGGTCGGCAAGAGCCTGTCGATGAAGCGGTTCACGCCGCGCGCCCGCGGCCGCGCCAGCCGCATCGTCAAACCGTTCAGCCGCGTCCGCATCGTCGTGCGCGAGCAGCAGGAAGCATAAACCCATGGGTCAGAAATCCTCTCCGATCGGGCTTCGGCTGCAGATCAACCGGACCTGGGACAGCCGCTGGTTCGCCGAAGGCGACGATTATGGCCGGCTGCTGCTCGAGGACCTGAAGATTCGCCGCTTCATCCTGGAGGCGCTGCCGCAGGCGGCCATCTCCAAGGTGGTGATCGAGCGTCCGGCCAAGCTCTGCCGCGTCTCCATCTATGCCGCGCGCCCCGGCGTGATCATCGGCAAGAAGGGCGCGGACATCGAGAAGCTCAGGAAGCAGCTCGGCGCGATGACCTCGTCCGACGTGAGCCTCAACATCGTCGAGATCCGCAAGCCCGAGATCGACAGCCGGCTCGTCGCCCAGGGCGTCGCCGACCAGCTCGAGCGCCGCGTCGCGTTCCGCCGGGCGATGAAGCGCGCCGTCCAGTCGGCGCTGCGGCTCGGCGCCGAAGGCATCCGCATCACCTGCTCGGGCCGTCTCGGCGGCGCCGAGATCGCCCGCACCGAATGGTATCGCGAGGGCCGGGTGCCGCTGCACACGCTGCGCGCGAACGTCGATTATGCGGAGGCCACGGCGCACACCGCCTATGGCGTCTGCGGCGTCAAGGTGTGGATCTTCAAGGGCGAGATCCTCGGCCACGATCCGCTCGCCCAGGACCGGCTGATGATGGAGGCCCAGACCTCCGGCGTCCGGCCGGCGCGCTGAGCCAAGTTGGGATAAGAGACAATGCTGCAACCCAAACGCACCAAGTTCCGCAAGGCGCACAAGGGCCGGATCCACGGCGACGCCAAGGGCGGCACCGCGCTCAATTTCGGCGCCTTCGGCCTGAAGGCGATGGAGCCGGAGCGGATCACCGCGCGCCAGATCGAGGCGGCCCGCCGCGCGATCACCCGCCACATCAAGCGCCAGGGGCGCTTGTGGATCCGCATCTTCCCGGACGTGCCGGTCTCGTCCAAGCCCGCCGAGGTCCGCATGGGCTCGGGCAAGGGCTCGCCCGAATATTGGGTGGCGCGGGTCAAGCCCGGCCGCATCCTGTTCGAGCTGGACGGCGTGCCCGGCCACCTGGCGAAGACCGCTTTCGAGCGCGCCGCCGAGAAGCTCCCGATCAAGACCAAGGTGATCGCACGCCTTGGCGAATCCCTGCTTGAGGACGCCTGACATGGCCAAGATCGAAGATCTCAAAGGCAAGAGTGACGACCAGCTGACGGACGAGCTGGGCGAGCTGAAGCGCGAGCAGTTCAACCTGCGCTTCCAGGCCGCGACCAACCAGATCGAGAAGCCGTCGCGGGTCCGCGAGGTGCGCCGCACCATCGCCCGGATCAAGACGCTTCAGACCGAGCGCGCCCGTGCCGCGCAGGCCAAGGCGTAAGGAGTAGAATAGATGCCCAAGCGCGTCCTGACCGGCACCGTGGTGTCCGACAAGACCGACAAGACCGTGGTGGTCCGTGTCGAACGGCGGGTGAAGCACCCGCTCTACGGCAAGATCATCAAGCGGTCGAAGAAGTATCATGCCCATGACGAGGGCAACGAGTTTCGCGAGGGCGAGACCGTCCGCATCGAGGAGACGCGGCCGATCTCGAAGCTGAAGACCTGGACCGTGCTCGGCCGGGTCGACACCCACGCGACGCCGACCGCGGCGACCAAGACCAAGAAGGCGACCAAGGCTCAGTCCGAGCCGGAGACGCCGACCGAGGCCGAGACAGCAGAGGCGTAAGCCTGAGTGTTTAACTGATCGCCGGAGCCTGTTCCGGTTGAAGTTCGAAGAGGAATTGGATCGATGATCCAGATGCAATCCAACCTTGAGGTCGCCGACAATAGCGGCGCCAAGCGCGTCCAGTGCATCAAGGTGCTGGGCGGCTCGAAGCGGCGCTTCGCCGGCGTGGGCGACATCATCGTCGTCTCCGTCAAGGAAGCGGCGCCGCGCGGCCGCGTGAAGAAGGGCGACGTCCACAAGGCCGTGATCGTGCGGACCGCCAAGGACATCCACCGCCCGGACGGTTCGACGATCCGCTTCGATTCGAACGCGGCCGTCCTCGTCAACAACAACCAGGAGCCGATTGGCACCCGTATCTTCGGGCCGGTCGTCCGCGAGCTGCGCGCGAAGAAGCATATGAAGATCATCAGCCTCGCGCCGGAGGTGCTGTAATGGCCATGAAGATCAAGAAGGGCGACAAGGTCGTCGTCCTGTCCGGCAAGGACAAGGGCCGGCACGGCGAGGTCGTGAAGGCGATGCCGAAGGAAGGCAAGGTGGTCGTCTCCGGCATCAACGTCGCCGCGCGTCACCGCAAGCCGACCCAGGCCAATCCGCAGGGCGGCATCGAGCGCCGCGAGGCGCCGCTGCACGTCTCCAAGGTCGCGCTCGAGGATCCCAAGACGGGCAAGGCCACCCGCGTGCGCTTCGAGGAGCGCGATGGAAAGAAGGTCCGCGTCGCAGTGCGGTCCGGGGAGCTGATCAATGGCTGACGCCAAGTACACGCCGCGCCTGAGGCGCGATTATGACGAGCGCATCGTCGCCGCGATGACCGAGAAGTTCGGCTACAAGAACCGGATGGAGGTCCCGCGCCTCGAGAAGATCGTCATCAACATGGGCGTCGGCGAGGCGACCCAGGACAAGAAGCGCGTCGAGACCGCCGCCGCCGAGATGGAACTGATCGCGGGCCAGAAGCCGGTGATCACCAAGGCGAAGAAGTCGATCGCCCAGTTCAAGCTGCGCGAAGGCATGCCGATCGGCGTCAAGGTCACCTTGCGCCGCGAGCGGATGTACGAGTTCCTCGACCGGCTGGTCACGATCGCGCTGCCGCGCGTCCGCGACTTTCGCGGCCTCAATCCGCGCTCCTTCGACGGCCGTGGCAATTACGCCATGGGCCTGAAAGAGCAGATCGTCTTCCCCGAGATCAATTACGATCGGATCGAGAAGGTCCGGGGGATGGACATCATCGTCACCACCACCGCGAAGACGGACGACGAGGCGCGCGAGCTGCTGCGCCTCTTCAACTTCCCCTTCCCGGTCGAGCAGGATCAGAAGCAGGCGGCCTGAGGGCCGGCCTGCTTCGTAGAAGGAAGAGAACTTAAGTCATGGCGAAACTGAGTTCCGTGAACAAGAACGAGCGTCGCAAGAAGCTGGCGAAGAAATATGCCGGCCAATATGCGAAGCTGAAGGCGATCGCGAACGACGAGTCCAAGGACGACACCGAGCGCCTGATCGCACGGCTGAAAATGGCCGAGATCCCGCGCAACGGGAATCCGACCCGCGTCCGCAACCGGTGCGAGCTCACCGGTCGCTCGCGCGGCTTCTATCGCAAGTTCCGGCTGTCGCGCGTGATGCTGCGCGAACTGGGCAATAAGGGCCTGATCCCGGGCCTCACCAAGTCGAGCTGGTAAGGTACGCATATGCCGATGACCGATCCTTTGGGTGATATGCTCACCCGTATCCGCAACGGCCAGCAGGCGAGGAAGGACAGCGTCCTCTCGCCGGCGTCGAAGCTGCGCGCCCGCGTGCTCGATGTGCTTCAGCGCGAAGGCTATATCCGCGGTTATTCCGAAGAGCCGCTCGGGGCCCATAAGGGCCTGCGCATCGAGCTCAAATATTTCGAGGGCCAGCCGGCGATCCAGCACGTGTCGCGCGTCTCCAAGCCCGGCCGCCGGGTCTATTCCGGCGCGCAGGAGCTGCCGCGCGTCCGCAACGGCCTTGGCATCACCATCGTTTCGACGCCGAAGGGCGTGCTGTCGGACGCCGAGGCGCGGACGCAGAACGTCGGCGGCGAAGTGCTCGCGGAGGTATTCTGATGTCCCGCATCGGTAAGAGGCCGGTGCCGCTGCCCAGCGGCGTGACGGCGACCACGGAGGGCGGCATCCTCTCGGTCAAGGGTCCGAAGGGCACCCTGAGCCTGACGATGGCCGACGAGGTCAAGTACGACGTCCAGGCCGACGCCATCTCGGTGCAGCCGGCGAACGACACCAAGCGCGCCCGCTCCTTCTGGGGCATGCAGCGCACTTTGGTGCAGAATCTGGTGACGGGCGTCACCGACGGCTTCACCAAGACGCTCGAGATCACCGGCGTCGGCTATCGCGCCGCGGCCCAGGGCAAGAATCTGCGCCTGCAGCTCGGCTACAGCCACGACGTCAACATCGCGGTGCCGGAAGGCATCGAGGTGAAGACGCCGGACACGACCACCGTCGAGATCAGCGGCATCGATCGCCAGAAGGTCGGCCAGGTCGCCGCCGAGATCCGCCGCTGGCGCAAGCCGGAGCCCTATAAGGGCAAGGGCATCAAGTATCGCGGCGAGTATATCTTCCGCAAAGAAGGCAAGAAGAAATAGCCATGGCGAAGCTCAACCCAATGGAGAAGAGGCGGCAGCGCGTCCGCACCTCCCTGCGCCGCCGCGCCGGCGATCGTCCGCGCCTGTCGGTGCACCGCTCGGGCCGGCACATCTATGTGCAGCTCATCGACGATGCGCAGGGCCGCACCGTCGCCGCCGCCTCGACGCTCGAGAAGGAAGCGCGCGCCAAGACCGGCGCGACCATCGCTTCCGCCCAGGAGGTCGGTCGCAAGATCGCCGAGCGCGCCAAGGCGGCGGGCGTCACCCGGGTCGTGTTCGACCGGGGCGGCTTCCTGTTCCATGGCCGGGTGAAGGCCCTCGCCGACGCCGCGCGCGAAGGCGGATTGGAGTTTTAAGTGATGGCTGACGAAAACAACCAGAACGCCGAAGGCGTCGTCGAGCAGGCTGCTGCTCCGGCCGAAGAGCATCCGGGCCGTGGCCCGCGCCGCGAGCGCGGCGGCCGTGGCCGTGGCGGCGGCGACCGTGGCGGCCGTGGCCGTCGCGACGATCGCCGCGGTCAGCGCGGCGGCGACGACGAGGGCGGCGAGGAGCTGATCGAGAAGCTCGTCCACATCAACCGCGTCTCGAAGACCGTGAAGGGCGGCAAGCGCTTCGGCTTCGCGGCGCTGGTCGTGGTCGGCGACGGCAAGGGCCGGGCCGGCTTCGGTCACGGCAAGGCGCGCGAAGTGCCGGAGGCGATCTCCAAGGCGACCGCTGCGGCCAAGAAGGCGATGGTCCGCGTGCCGCTGCGCGAGGGCCGCACCCTGCACCATGACGGGCTCGGCCATTTCGGCGCCGGTCGCGTCTATGTCCGCTCGGCCCCGGCCGGCACCGGCATCATCGCCGGCGGCCCGATGCGCGCCGTGTTCGAGAGCCTCGGTGTCGCCGACGTCGTCACCAAGTCGATCGGCACGTCCAACCCCTACAACATGATCCGCGCGACCTTCGAGGCGCTCGGCGAGCAGGCGAGCCCGAAGGCGGTCGCCCAGCGTCGCGGCAAGAAGATCGCCGACCTGATGGCGCGTCGCGACGGCCTCAGTGCCGCCGAGGCGAGCGCCGAGGCCGAAGCGGTCACGGAGTAAGCATCATGGCCAAGATCAAGATCACCCAGACCGGATCGCCGATCCGGCGGACCCCGGACCAGCGCAAGACCCTGGTCGGCCTGGGCCTCAACAAGATGCACCGCACGGTCGAGCTCGAGGACACGCCAGAGGTCCGCGGCATGATCCGCAAGGTGCACCACATGGTGTCGGTGGAAGGCTAAGCCTTCCCACCGTTACCTGCGCGACAAAAGCGAAAGCGAGTGCAAGACATGAAACTCAACGATCTCCGCGACAATAAGGGCGCCCGCAAGGCGCGCGTCCGCGTCGGACGCGGCATCGGCTCCGGCCTCGGCAAGACCGCTGGCCGCGGCCAGAAGGGCCAGAAGAGCCGCTCCGGCGTCTCGGTCTGGGGCTTCGAGGGCGGCCAGATGCCGCTCCACATGCGGATCCCGAAGCGCGGCTTCAACAACATCTTCGCAAAGGATTATGCCGAGGTGAATCTCGGCGCGATCCAGAAGGCGGTCGACGCCAAGAAGCTCGACGGCAAGAGCGTGATCGACCATGACGCGCTCAAGGCCGCCGGCCTCGCCCGTGGCGGCAAGGACGGAGTCCGCGTCCTCGGCAAGGGCGATTTCAGCGCCAAGCTGTCGTTCAAGGTCGCCGGCATCTCCGCCGGCGCCCGCGCCGCGGTCGAGAAGGCCGGCGGCTCGGTCCGGCCGCCGCGCCGGCCGCCGCCACGCCGGGCAGCACGCCGGCGACGGCTGACGCCTGCGCCTTCCGCGGCGCCGGACGGCTGACAACGCCGAAACGGTCACTATATGAAGCGGCGGGGGGCTCGGGCACGACCTGAACTTCCGCCGCTTTTGACTTTTCATCCCTGAGTTTCCTTAAGGGCTAGAACCGCACATGGCATCCGCAGCCGACAATATGGCCGCCAATCTGAGCCTGGCGAATTTCGCCAAGGCCGCCGATCTCAAGAAGAGGCTGTGGTTCACGCTCGGCGCGCTGATCCTGTTCCGCCTGCTTTCCTTCATCCCGCTGCCGGGCATCGATCCGCGGGCGCTGTCCAGCCTGTTCGAGACGACCCGGGGCGGCGTGCTCGATTTCTTCAACATGTTCTCGGGCGGCAGCCTCGAGCGGATGAGCCTGATCGCATTGGGCGTGATGCCCTACATCACCGCCTCGATCGTGATGCAGCTGGCGACGACCATGTCGCCGCACTTGAATGCCCTCAAGAAGGAGGGCGAGG
>JAYRLF010000603.1:0-1548 GCA_041905385.1 Allosphingosinicella sp. | reverse complement strand
GCGACCAGGTCGCCATCCTCGACCAGCGCGATCGGCCCGCCGCAGGCGGCCTCCGGCGCGACGTGGCCGATCGAAAGCCCCTTGGTGCCGCCGCCGAACCGGCCGTCGGTCACCACCGCGACCTCGGAACCGAGGCCGCCGCCCGAGATCGCGCCGGTCAGCGCGGTCATCTCGGGCATGCCGGGGCCGCCGACCGGTCCCTCATAGCGCAGCACGATGACGTCGCCCGGCCGCACTCGGCCATCGCGCACCGCCGCGGCGGCCTCGCCCTCCGCATCGAAACAGCGCGCCGGCCCCTCGTGCCGGAGCCGGGATTCGTTGGCGATCTTCATCACCGCGCCGTCGGGCGCGAGGCTGCCCTTGAGCACGGCATAGCCGCCGCGCGCGCGGACGGGGTCGGCGGTGCCGCGGAGCACCGGATGAGCGGTGCCGGCCGGATGGCCGGCGACCTGCTCGGCGATGGTCGCGCCGGTGATGGTCGGCGCATCGCCGTGCAACCGCCCCGCCGCCCTCAGCGCGCGCATGACGGCGGGGCCGCCGCCCGCGACGTGGAGCTCGCGCATCATGTAGCGGCCGGCCGGCTTCATGTCGGCGAGCTGAGGCGTGCGCCGGCTGACCCGGTCGATATCGTCGAGGTCGAACGCGATGCCCGCTTCGGCGGCGATCGCGAGCAGGTGCAGCACCGCGTTGGTCGAGCCGCCGAGCGCCGCGGCGACCGCGGTCGCATTTTCGAACGACTGCCTGGTCAGGACCGCGCGCGGCGTGATCCCGCGCTCGATCGCAACCAGCAGCGCGTCGACCGCGGCGTCGGTGACGCGCAGGCGGTCGGCATGGCTCGCCGGCGGCGAGGCGATGTCGACGACAGAGAGGCCGAGCGCCTCGGCGACCGCGGCCATGGTGTTCGCCGAGAACATGCCGGCGCAGGTGCCCAGCCCCGGGCAGGCGGCGCGCTCGACGGCATCGAGCTCGTCGCGGCTGATCCGTCCGCTCGCCTCCGCCCCGACCGCCTCGTAGACGTCCTGGAGGGTGATCGCCCGGTCGCCGACCAGCCCGGGCAGCTTGGTGCCGGCATAGCCGAACGCGGCGGGCACGTCGCAGCGCACCATGGCGAGCAGCATTCCGGGGATCGACTTGTCGCAGCCCGCCAGGCCGATGAAGCCGTCATAGCCCTGGGCGACGATCACCAGCTCGACCGAATCGGCGATCCAGTCGCGCGAGACCAGGCTGGCGCGCATGCCGCGGCTGCCCATCGAGATGCCGTCCGAGACCGAGATCGTGTCGAACTCATAGGGCGTGACGCCGCCGCCGGCGAGCCGCAGCGCGGCGCGCTCGCGCAGCCGGTCGAGCCCGGCATTGCAGGGCGTGACGTTGTTCCAGGTCGCGGCGACGCCGATCTGCGGCCGGGCGAGGTCGGCATCGGACAGGCCGAACGCGCGCAGCATCGCGCGCGCGCCGGCACGATGAGGGCCTTCGATCACGTCCCGGCTGCGCGCGCGATTGTCGATATTGCTCAACGGATTGTCCCCTCCGGCGTGATGACGACCACCT
>JAYRLF010000602.1:0-1549 GCA_041905385.1 Allosphingosinicella sp. | reverse complement strand
TTGGCGTCGCGCGGGTCGGACGATTCGACCCTGATCTCGCCGCGCGCGATCGGCTGGCCGAGATGGAAGCGGGTGACCGAGGCGCCTTGCTGGACGCCCATGCCCTGGTCGGTTGCGCAGCCGGCGGCCAATGCGGTCGCGGCGAATAGGAACGTCAGACCCAGCAGCGGCTTTTTCATCATCCACCTCCTCGTCGGCCGACGAAACTGTATAGGACGTGTAACGACTCTTAGCGGCTTTTCGCTGCATCCGGCAATTTGGAAGGACGCGTTTTGACTCAGGATACTCGCTTGCCGGTGCTGGTGACGGGCGGCGCAGGCTATATCGGCAGCCACGCGGTGCTCGCCTTGCTCGACGCGGGTTGGCCGGTGGTGGTGATCGACGACCTGTCGACCGGCTTCGAATGGGCGGTGGCGAAGGCGGCGACCTTCGTCCGTGGCGACATTGCCGACCAGGTCCTGATCGCGCGCCTGCTCGCGGAGCATCGGATCGGCGCGATCATGCATTTCGCCGGATCGATCATCGTTCCGGAGTCGGTCGAGAACCCGCTCAAATATTATCTCAACAATACGGTGAAGAGCCGCGCGCTGATCGAAAGCGCCGTCCAGGGCGGGGTCCGCCATTTCCTCTTCTCGTCGACCGCCGCCACCTACGGCATCCCCGACCGGGTGCCGGTCTCGGAGGACATGCCGACCGTGCCGATCAATCCCTACGGCTGGTCGAAGCTGATGACCGAGCGGATGCTGATGGACAGCGCTTTCGCGCACCCGCTCAATTTCTGCGCCTTGCGCTATTTCAACGTCGCCGGCGCCGATCCCAAGGGGCGCACCGGCCAGTCGACCAAGGGGGCGACCCATCTCATCAAGGTCGCGGTCGAGGCGGCGATCGGCAAGCGCAGCCATGTCGACGTCTATGGCACCGACTATGACACGCCCGACGGAACCGGGATCCGCGACTACATCCATGTCAGCGATCTCGCCGCCGCCCACGTCATGGGCCTCGAGCGGCTGGTCGCGGACCCGAAGGCGAGCCATGTCATGAACTGCGGCTATGGCCGCGGTTTCTCGGTGCTCGAGGTGCTCGACAGCGTCGATCGGGTGACCAACAGGACGATCGAGCGGCGGTTCGCGCCGCGCCGCGCCGGCGATCCGCCGGCTCTGATCGCCGACAATAGCCGGATCCTCGCGACCCTGCCCTGGCGGCCGGCGCGGGCGGAGCTCGACCTGATCGTCGCCGACGCGCTCGCCTGGGAGCGCAGCCTCGCCGAGCGCGGCTGAGACTCGGCAAGGATTCGCTCGCGCCGCGGGAATCGAAGCAAATAAGGCTTCGACTCGCACCGGACGGAGAGCCGCATCGTGCTTATTTGACCGCGCCGCCGATCATGGATTGCGGCGGGCGCCCGGGCGCGGCCATCTTGCGCCCTCCGACACCACCTACAGGGGGACGATATGAGAAAGATTTCCACCGCCTTCGCCATGGCCGCCTTGGTCGCGCTCAGTGCATGCGGCGGCGGCGCGACCGAGAATGTCGCGGCCAACAACACGGCCGG
>JAYRLF010000182.1:3916-8126 GCA_041905385.1 Allosphingosinicella sp. | reverse complement strand
GCTGCATCCCGGCGAAGGCGAGAAGCCCTTCAACCTCCACCAAGATTTCCTGACCAATCCGGCGCTGTCGGGCCGCGGCGCCGCACTGCGGTCGAGCGGTGCCGGTCCACGAAAGCTGCAATTGCCCCGCGGCACGCACTGAGGCAAAGCGACCCGATGGTCGCCCGCGCGCCAGTTGCGATCATCGACATCGGATCCAACTCGGTCCGTCTCGTCGTCTATTCGGGGGCGACCCGGATTCCCTCGGTCATCTTCAACGAGAAGATCATGGCGGGCCTGGGCCGCGGCACGGATGGCGCGCTCGGCGAGGAAGCGCAGGTCCGGGCGCTCGGCGCGCTCGCCCGCTTCGCGCTTCTGACCAGCCAGATGGGCGTGGTTCGGACCCGGGTCGTCGCGACGGCGGCCGTCCGCGACGCCGCCAATCGCGACCAGTTCCTGGCGCGCATCCGCAAGCTCGGTTTCGAGCCCGAACTGCTGTCGGGCGAGGAAGAGGGGCGCATGGCCGGCCTTGGCGTGATCTCCGCCATCCCCGAGGCTGACGGCATTGTCGGGGACCTCGGCGGCGGCAGCCTCGAGCTGGTCGACATCCGCAATGGCGAGATCGGACGCAGCGTCTCCCTGCCGCTCGGCGTCCTGCGCCTTTCCGCGCTCGAAGCGCGCGGCGAAGCGGCCTTTGCGAAGAAGATCGTCAAGGCGATCGAGGCAGCGGGCTTCGCCAGGTCCGCGCGCGGCCGCACCTTCTATCTGGTCGGCGGCAGCTGGCGCGCCCTTGCGCAGCTCGATCTCGCCCTGATCGAGCATCCGCTGCCGATCACCCACCAGCATGATCTGAGCCCGGAACGTCCGGCCGAGCTGCGCGCGATCCTGAAGCAGTTCGATCGCGAAACTTTGCGAGGCATCGTCTCTGCTTCGCGCGTCAGCCAGCTGCCGCGCGCCACTCAATTGCTCGAAGCCCTCATTCCGGCGTTGCAGCCCGCGGCGCTGATGGTGTCGAGCTTCGGCATTCGCGAGGGTCTTCTATTCGATGGCCTCGACGACAAGACGCGCCGACTCGACCCGCTGATCGAGGCGACACGCGAGGCCGGGGCCGGGATGGGGCGCTTCCACCAGCATGGCGCCCTGCTCGACCGATGGATCGCGCCGATCTTCGACGACAGGCTGCAAGACGCCCGGTTGCGGCTGGCCGCCTGTCATCTCTCCGACATCGCCTGGGCCGCGCACCCCGATTTCCGGGCCGAGCGCGGCATCGACATGGCGCTGCACGGCAATTGGGTCGCGATCGACGCGCCGGGGCGGGTCATGCTCGCCCAGGCCTTGTTCTGCGCCTTTGGCGGCGGGCGCGATCTCCCTTATCCGGCGATCGCCGCCCTGTGCTCGGCTGCGGAGCTCGAGCGCGCCATGCGCTGGGGATTTGCCATGCGCCTGGGCCAGCGCCTCAGCGGCGGTGTCGCCGCCGGTCTCGAACATAGCCGGCTGTTGCGCAACGACGACGTGCTCCGGCTCGAGCTTCGGCGTCGCGACGCCGCCCTCTATACGGAGATCGTGGAACGTCGTTTCAAGTCGCTGGCCGCCCTGCTCGACTGCCAGGCGGAGCTCAGCATCCTTGGCTAACCGCAGCTGAGGCCTTCGACCCGCCCGGCCGAATCGAGGCGGATGTTCAGCCGATCCTCGCGATAGTCCATCGTGACGGCGTCGCCAGGGCGGATCCAGCGCACGGTCCGGGCGCCGCTCCGACGCTGCGCGTCGGCGCCGAGCGCCGGCGTGCCCTCCCGGCCGACGAGATCGGTCAGATTGTCGGCGTTGCAGCGGCCAGTGCCTTGCTCCGGTGCGGTCGCGCAGGCCATGGCGGCGAGCGCCGCGACGGCGATCAACGGCTTCATGCGTCGACTCCCTGTTCGGTTCGGGTCATGGCGAGCTTGCCGTCGCGAATCGCGAAAGCGAGCCGGCCTTCGACCAGGTCGAGCGCGTCGCGGCCGAACTCCTCGTAGCGCCAGCCTTCCAGGATCGAGAGGCCCTCGCGGCGTCCGGCCGCGAGCATCTCCAATTCCTCGGATCGGGCGACCAGGCGCGGCGCGACATTGCTTTCGCGGGCGCGGATCTTGAGCAGCAGCTTGAGCAGGTCCGCGACCAACGCGCCCTCCCGGCCGAGACCCGGGCCCCGATCCTCGCGGGCCGGCATCTCCGCCGGCGGCAGCGGACCGGAGGCGGCGAGCGCTTCCATCAGCCGGGTGCCGATATCGTTGCTTCGCCACGCTGCCGACAGGCCGCGGACATTGCCGAGCGCGTCCTGGCTGGACGGCGGGTGCATGGCGACGTCGGCGAGCGTCTCATCCTTCATGATCCGCCCGCGCGGGAGATTCTTGCCGCGGGCCTCGACTTCGCGCCAGGCGGCGAGAGCCTTCAAGCGGCCGAGCGCGTCGGCGCGGCGGGTCTGGATTTTCACCCGCTTCCAGGCGAGCGTCGGATCGTTGATGTAGTTGGCCGGGTCGGCGAGCCGTTCCATCTCCTGGTCGAGCCACTCGCCGCGGCCGGTCCGCCGCAGCCGCTCGAGCATCTTGGGGAACAGCTCGGCGAGATGGGTGACGTCGCCGATCGCATAATCGATCTGGCGCTTGTCGAGCGGCCGCCGCGCCCAATCGGTGAAGCGGGCGCCCTTGTCGAGGCTGCGGCCGAGCAGCGACTCGACCAGGTTCGAATAGCCGACCTGCTCGCCCAGGCCGAGCGCCATCGCCGCGACCTGGGTGTCGAACAGCGGATGCGGCGTGCCTCCGGTCAGGTTGAAGATGATCTCGATATCCTGGCCGCCGGCATGGAAGACCTTCAGGACATTCTCGTTATTGACCAGCAAGTTGAGCAACGGTGCAAGGTCGATTCCCTCGGCCTTGGGATCGATCGCGGCAGCCTCCTCGCCGCTCGCCACCTGGAAAAGGCACAGGTCCGGCCAATAGGTGTTCTCGCGCATGAACTCGGTGTCGACCGCAACGAAGTCGGACCGCGCCAGCCGTTCACAGAGTTTTTCGAGAGAATCGGTGTCGGTAATGAGAGGGTGAATACGCATCGGCGGCCCTCATAACGGCGGCCTCTTCGCTTGACAAAGCACCTTCGCTGACGCGAAGCGCTCGCGCGCCTTTTTCAGCCAACAATCGAATTCGAAAGTCACTCCGACATGCACGCCTATCGTAGCCATAATTGCGGGGAGCTCCGCGCCACTCATGTCGGCGAGCGCGTCAAGCTTTCGGGCTGGGTCCACCGCAAGCGCGACCATGGCAATCTGCTCTTCGTCGACCTGCGCGACCATTATGGCATCACCCAGATCGTCACCGACGTGGCCGACCCGGCCTTCAAGACGCTCGAGGGCATCCGCGTCGAATCGGTCGTCACGGTCGAGGGCGAGGTCGTCCGCCGCGCCGCCGAGGCGATCAATCCGAACCTCGCGACCGGCGAGATCGAGATCCATGCCGGCGAAGTCGCGGTCCAATCCTCCGCGAGCGAGCTGCCGCTGCCGGTGTTCGGCGAGCAGGAATATCCGGAGGAGATTCGGCTCCGCTACCGCTATCTCGATCTGCGGCGCGAGCGGCTTCACGCCAATATCGTGCTGAGGAGCCAGGTGATCTCGTCGATTCGCCGGCGGATGATCGATCAGGGCTTCACCGAGTTCCAGACCCCGATCCTGACCGCGTCGAGCCCGGAAGGCGCGCGCGACTATCTCGTGCCGAGCCGCGTCCACCCCGGCAAGTTCTACGCGCTCCCGCAGGCGCCGCAGATGTTCAAGCAATTGATCATGGTCGCCGGCTTCGACCGCTATTTCCAGATCGCGCCCTGCTTCCGTGACGAGGATGCCCGCGCCGACCGCTCTCCCGGCGAGTTCTACCAGCTCGACTTCGAGATGAGTTTCGTCACGCAGGACGACGTTTTCGACGCGATCGAGCCGGTCCTGGCCGGCGTGTTCGAGGAATTCGCCAACGGCAAGTCGGTGACTCCGGCCGGCGAATTCCCGCGCATCCCGTTCAGGGAGGCGATGCTCAAATATGGCAGCGACAAGCCGGACCTGCGCAATCCGATCCTGATCTCGGATGTTTCCGACCATTTCCAGGGGTCGGGCTTCGGCCTGTTCTCCCGGATCGTCGAGGGCGGCGGCGTCGTCCGCGCCATCCCGGCGCCGAATACCGCGGAGAAGAGCCGCAAATTCTTCGACGACATGAATGACTGG
>JAYRLF010000182.1:0-3906 GCA_041905385.1 Allosphingosinicella sp. | reverse complement strand
TGACTGGGCGCGCAGCGAAGGCCATGCCGGCCTCGGCTACATCACTCAGAAGGGTGGCGAGCTCGGCGGTCCGATCGCCAAGAATCATGGCGAGGAGGAGACCCGCAAGCTGGTCGCCGCGCTCGGCCTCGGCCCGGACGACGGCATCTTCTTCGCCGCCGGCAAGGCCGAGCAGGCGGCCAAGCTGGCCGGCGCCGCGCGCACCCGGGTCGGCGAGGAGCTCGGCCTGATCGCCGACGATGCCTTCAAATTCTGCTGGATCGTTGATTTCCCGATGTACGAATATGACGAGGACGCGAAGAAGGTCGACTTCAGCCACAATCCCTTCTCGATGCCGCAGGGCGGCCTCGAGGCATTGGAGACGAAGGACCCGCTCGATATCCTCGCCTTCCAGTACGACATCGTCTGCAACGGGGTGGAGCTGTCGTCGGGCGCGATCCGGAATCATCGGCCCGACATTATGTACAAGGCGTTCGAGATCGCCGGTTACAGCCAGCAGGATGTCGACACCAATTTCTCCGGCATGATCAACGCCTTCAAGTTCGGCGCACCGCCGCATGGCGGCTCCGCGCCGGGCATCGACCGGATCGTGATGCTGCTCGCCGGCGAGCCCAACATCCGCGAGGTGGTGCTGTTCCCGATGAACCAGAAGGCCGAGGATCTGATGATGAACGCGCCGAGCGAGGTCACCGCCAAGCAGCTGCGCGAGTTGCACATCCGGCTGGTGCCCCCTTCCGGGACAGTCGCCAAGGACCCGGCCAAGATCGTGGCGCCCGAATAGGGCGCCTGCTACTTTCCCCGGATGGCGATCAACCTCTGGGATTTCGAGGCGGGCAAGCCGTATCGCGGCCGCTACAAGGAGACGCTGGATGCGCTTCAGGAGCGCATCTCGCGGCTGTTCGTCTCGAACCTGGTGCACAGGCGCAAGGCCGTCATCGTCATCGAGGGCTGGGACGCGAGCGGGAAGGGCGGCGCGATCCAGCGGATGACGGCGGGATGCGATCCGCGCGCGTTCAAGGTCTGGCCCATCGCAGCGCCGAACGATGAAGAGAAGGCGCGGCACTATCTCTGGCGCTTCTGGCAGCGCCTGCCGAAGGCCGGCGAGGTCGCGATCTTCGACCGCTCCTGGTACGGCCGCATCCTGGTCGAAAGGGTCGAGGGGTTCGCGACCACGGCCGAGTGGCGCCGGGCCTATGACGAGATCAATGAATTCGAGGCGCAGCTCAGCGCCGACGGCGTCGCGCTCGTAAAGCTCTTCTTCCACATCACTCAGGAGACGCAGGACGCGCGCTTCCGTGCCCGGCTCGACCATGAGTGGAAGCGCTGGAAGGTCACCGAGGAGGATTTGCGCAATCGCGGCCACCGCAAGGATTATGTCGCCGCGATCAAGGACATGTTCGACGCGACCGACACGCGCTGGGCGCCGTGGACGGTGATCGACGGCAATGACAAGAAGGCGGCGCGCATCGCCTCCTTGACCGCGGTTGCCGAAGCGCTCGGGGCCGTCCTGCCCGGCGACCCGCCGCCGGTCCGTCCCGAAATGGAACGCATGGCAAAAACCCTTCGGCAAGAGGGAGATTGAGCGGCCGCGCTTCTGCTATGGTCGCTGTCCTGTTCAGGGGAGGTGGCGATGCGCAAGCGCGCTCTCATAATCTTGCTGGCGGCCGGCGTGGCCATGACGATCGGCGCCTGCGCCTATGACGATTATTATTACGGGCGCGGCTATGGCGGCTACGCCTATGATGGCCGCGAATGGCGCGGCGAGCGCCAGCCCTATGACGGCGAGCTGCGCGGACCGGGCGTCGCGATCCTCGATCCCTGGCTGCTCGAAACCCGGGAGGGCAGGGCGATCGTCTCGCTCGGCTGGAATAGCGCCGGCGAAGGCTTCGTCAGCGAGGAGGTCGCGCACCGGGCCAATATCTGGTTCCGCCGCTACGCCGACTATGATCGCGATATGAAGATCACCGATCCGGAAATTCGCAACGCCCTCGTCAGCGCCGCCGGCCGCAATCTGCGTTAATCCGGATAACTGATCTCGATAATCTCATATTCCTTCTCGCCGGCGGGTAAGGCGACTCGACGCAAATCGCCGATCGCGGCGCCGCGAATCGCCCGCGCGATCGGCGAATAGAAGCTGATCTGGCCGGCGGAGGCGTCGGCCTCGTCCTCGCCGACCAGGGTCAGCCGCCGCTGATTGTCGTCCTCGTCGGCGATCGTGACGGTCGCGCCGAACCAGACCTTGGCGCGGTCGGGCTGGCGGGCCGGGTCAGTGACCTTGGCTTCCTTCATCCGGCGCGCGAGAAAGTTGATCCGGCGGTCGATCTCGCGCAGCCGACGGCGGCCATATTGATAATCGGCATTTTCCGAGCGGTCGCCATTGGCGGCCGCCCAGGCGATCGTCTCGAGCAGCTTCGGCCGCTCGCCGGCGAACAAAGCCTCATATTCCTCGCGCAGCCGCCTGTATCCAGCCGGCGTGATGTAGTTCGGTCGCTCGCTCAGGGCGCGCTGCTCCGGCCGAGATAACGCGACGCGCGGCCGCCCGACATGCCGCCATTCGGGTCCATCACGTCGTAGACGACAGTGTTCTCGATCACCCGCTGCACATAATTGCGGGTCTCGGAGAAGGGGATGTCCTCGATCCAGCGCAGAACGTCGGCGCCCGGCAGCCGCGGATCACCATTCTCACGGACCCAGCGGCGGACATTGCCGCTGCCGGCATTGTAGGCGGCCGCGACCAGAACGGCATTGCCGCCCCATTCGTCGAGCAGCTCCGACAGGTGATGGTTGCCAAGCAGGATATTGTATTGCGGATCCTCGGTCAGCCGGCCGAGCGTATAAGGAACGCCGACTCGGCTCGCGGCCTGGCGGGCGGTCCCCGGCATCAGCTGCATCAGCCCGCGCGCGCCGGCGGAGCTGACCGCGGAGCGTTCGAACGAGCTTTCCTGCCGCATGATTCCGTGCGCGAGCGCGCGATGGCGAATGTAGACCGGCGGCACCGCCACTTCGGGGAAGGCGGGTCGCGCATAGAAGGATTCGCCCGAGGACCGTGCCTCGCGCGCCGCCCAGACGCCCATGTCGAGCCGGCCGATCATCCGGCCATATTCGCTCGCCACCGCGCGTTCATGATCGTTGGTCAGCGTGCCCGCCAGCGCGCGGACGAAGGCGGTCTGGTCGCTGCGCTCGCCGATCGAGCCGAGATAGCGGGTCGCCTGGGCAAGCGGGCGGGCGGCGAAGGCCTCGCGCTCGGCAGCGGTGATCGGGGGTGCCGGCGGCGGCGGCGGCGGCCGGCGGCCGAGCCGCTCGAGCGCGAGCTGGCCGTAGAATTGATCCGGGCTGGACGCCGCGAGCTCGAGCCATTGCGTCGCCTGCGGCGACGTGCCGACCGCACGCGCCGCCCAATAGAATCCTTTCGCCCTTGTCTGCGCCGACTGGGCGCCGCGTCCGTAGCGGTCGAACATCGGCGCGGCGTCGCCGGGGCGACCGGCCCGCAAGGCGGCGGTGCCGGCCAGCCAGGTCAGGTTGGTATATTCGTCGCGTTCGCCGAAGCTGCGGCGGCTGACGTCGGTGCCGGGCGGGAAGATGTCGTCGACCTGCGAGGCGATCTGATAGGCGAGCGTCCATTGCCGGTCATTGGCGGCGGCGCGGGCGATCGACACCATCGCTTCCATGAACTTTTCGGCGTTGGCGGGCGGGCCCGACAAGGTGCGCCGCTGCGCGAGCAGGTTGCGCGCGCCGAACGAATCGCCGCTGCTCCGCATCCAGACGGCGCGATCGATCAGCAGGCCCGGATCATTGGCGCCGAGGCCGCCGAGCGCGGCCACTCGGCTGGCCGCATCGGCGGCGCGGGTCTGGAGCGCGAGGCGGGCCTCATAGAGCGGCCGGCGCGCCGCCGAAGCCCAGGCCAGG
>JAYRLF010000181.1:0-8128 GCA_041905385.1 Allosphingosinicella sp. | reverse complement strand
CGCGAAGGCCTGTGCGCCGCGCTCACGGCCGCGATTCAGGCCCGCTGAAAGCCCTTGCGGGTCATCGTGCCCCAGCCCTGCTGCTTGCGCAGGAACTGCCAGAGGCCTCGTACCCGCCAGAAATTGCTGAGCTGCCGATAGCCGAAATTCTCGGCCGCGGCGACGAGCGTGAGCAGGGCCAGGTCACGCGCCCGCGGCAGGCGCCGCAGCTCGAGTTCCTCCAGGATCAGGGTGACGACGCTGATTAGCAGGCCGAAGGTGAAGATCACCGCCAGGAAGGCGAGCAGATAATCGGTCGAGAGCAGTCCGAGCGCCCAGAACAGAGGCAGCAGGACATAACCGCAAAGCTCGGTCAGCGGACCGATCACGTCGACGATCAGCACCTGGCCGAAGCCGATCAGGCCGATCCGGCCGTAGCGCGGATTGAGCGCCATGTCGCTGTGACGGGCGAAGGTCTCGAGCGCGCCGCGCTGCCAGCGCGCGCGCTGGCTGCCGAGGATGCGCAAGCTCTCCGGGACCTCCGTCCAGGCCACCGGCTCAGCGATGAAATCGATCTGGTACGGCTGCTTGAGATCCAGGAAATGGCGGTGGAGCTTGACGACCAGCTCCATATCCTCACCGACCGTGCCGTGGCTGTACCCGCCGACGGCGATCACGGCATCGCGGCGAAACAGGCCGAAAGCGCCGGAGATGATCAGCAAGGCCCGCATGCGGCTGAGGCCCAGGCGCGCCATCAGGAAGGCGCGCAGATATTCGACGATCTGGACGAGGGCGAGGAAGTTGCGCGGCAGCCGCACCCGCGCCACCCGGCCGGCATCGACCTCGCAGCCATTGGCGATCCGGATCGTCCCGCCCGCCGCGACCGTGCGGTCGGGCGCCTCGATGAACGGCCGGACGATCCGGATCAACGCATCCGGCTCGATCAGGGTGTCGGCATCGATCGCGCAGATCAAAGGCGCCCGGGCGACATTGATGCCGGCATTGAGCGCATCCGCCTTGCCGCCATTGGCCTTGTCGACGACGAGCAGGCGCGGCAGGTTCGGGCTCGCGTAGAGGCCGCGGATCGGCGCGTGCGGCACCGCATCCTCGTAGAGGCGCGGCGCGGTCGACAAGCCGTAATGATCGATCAACGTCTGCAGCGTCGCATCGGCCGAGCCGTCATTGACGACGATCACCTCGAAATCCGGATAATGAAGCGCCAGCAGCGCATCGACGCTGGCGATGATCGTCAGCTCCTCATTATAGGCCGGCGCAACGATCGCGATCTGGGGCGCGAGGCCGGCATAGCGCGACCAGAGCAGCGAGCTCGCCTCGAGCGACGGACGATCGGCGAGCGCCCGCGCCGCGTAGACCAGCTGGACGATGTAGAACAGGATCTGGATCAGGCCGGTGCCGATCACCAGCCAGGCGATCAGCGCGGCGCCGTCGTAGAGCCAATCGGCAAAGACGGTCATCGCGCCATGCCCTGTTCGGCGAGGATGGTCGCCGCCGTCTCACGCCGCAAGCCCTCGTCCTCGGCGGCAATCCGTTCCAGCAGCGCCCGGCCGGCCGGACCGAGCTTCACCAGCGCATTCGCGGCCTGGAATCGGACCGCCCAATTCTCGTCACCGACCAGCTCCACCAGCCGGTCGGACGCCTCCATCAGTCCGATCGCGCCCGACGCGGCGGCGGCGGCGGCGCGCACCCGCGGCTGGGCGGAATCGAGCTCGCGAAGGACCGCCTCGGCGGCCGCCGGATGGCCGAGCCCGCCCAGCGCGTCGATATAGGCCGGCAGCTCCTCCGCATCGTCCGGCGCCGAGAAGGCGAGCTCCGCGATCAGCGGAACCACATCGTAGCGCGCGCCGGCGACCAGCGCCTCGGCGGCAGCGGCCCGTGTGCCGGGCGCGACGTCCGGTTGCCAGAGCAAGCTGGCGACCTCGTCGGGGCGATGCCGGCCGATCTCGCGCAGAAGCTCGACCCCGACGCGCGAATGTTCGGTCGTGCCGATCCCAAGCCGATCGACCAAAACGGTCACAGGCAACGCGACATCGTGCTGCGCCAGCGCCAGCGCCGCGGTCAGCCGGACAGGGACGCTGCGATCATCCAGAGCTTCGCGAAGAGCGCCGAGCGAGACCTCGTCTTCGAAATGCGCCAGTGCTTCAGCCGCGCCGAGCCTGGTCTGGACCCGACCGCGGTGAAGTCGGCGGCGGAGCCGCTCGGGCACCTTCAACGATGCCGCGCGGGCCAATAGAGCGTCCCGATCCTCGCCGCGAACCATTCGGGCGAGCTCCATGCTCAGGTCGGTCAAAAACTCGTCCGCGATCGGCCGTCGCGACTCGGGCATTTCGGCGGTCCCAAGCAGCTGCGCAACATACAGTCGCCGCATCCGCTCGCGTCGGCGCGTTCTGCGGGCAGTCACCAGGCGCGCCAGGATCAGACCAAGCATGATCGCGAGCGCCGCCGCGGTCAGCAGCAGCGAGCCCAGCCAAAGCCGGTCGAGCATGCTCAAAAGGCGGTACCTAGCCCGATCGTCAAGCTTGTGCGGTCGGGCCCACTGGCACGGTCGTCGCGGGCGACCGACAGGCGCAGCGCGATGTCGTCGCTCGCTTGCCAGACGAAGCCGCCGAACAGGCTGAACACGTCGACCGCGACACCTTCGGACAAATCGGGGGCGTCGGCGAGGCCGCCGAACAACCGCAACCGCTCGTTTGCCATGACGTCGAGCCTGCCGAGCCAGCCCATGCGATGCTGGTCACTCTGCGCGTCGAACAGGTTGATCCACTGCCCGGTGAGCCAGACCCGGCCGTCGGCGAGATATTGCTCGATCGACGGGTTGAGCGTGGTGATCGCGCCGGCACGATAATCGGCATGGCGCGCATCGAGGCGAAGCACGGTCGGGCTCGAGCCCGCCGTCACGCGCCAGGCCAGTCCGCCGCCGATCTGACAGCGCGGGCGGAAATCCGCGCCCGGCGTCGCTCCGGCGAGCAAATGATAGTCGACCACGGGCGACAGCCGCCCGTCCATGCGGAGCTCGCCATAGACGTCGGTTCGCTCGAACCTGCGCGATGCTTCTAACGTCCCGGTGAACGCCAGGCCGTCCGCTGCGCGACGAACGCGAAACGCGCCTTCCTTCCAGTCCGGCTGACCGTCCTCGACCCAAGCATAGCCAATATCGAGGTCGATCGACCAACCGGGCGCTGGCCCGACCTCATCGCGCTCCAGCTGCGCACGAAACGCGCGCGCCTCTTCCCCCGGCGCCGCGATCCGATCCAGCGCGGCCAAAGCGGCGGCCCGATCGCCGCGGCGCTGCGCAATCCGCGCCATTCCGACCCGAGCGTCCTGATAATCGGGCGCAAGCGCGAGCGTTCGTTCGAACGCCGCCTCGGCGGCATCGAGCCGATCGAGCGCAAGCAGCGCAAGGCCGAGCTGGATCCACGCGTCCGAATTGGCGGGCTGGGCGGCAACGACCCGTTCGAGCGCCCTCGCCGCTTGCTCAGCATCGCCGGCCAATCGCGCGGCGACGCCGTCGCGATAATCCGCTGCCGGATCCTGAGCCCATGCCGGCGACGCCGCCGCAAGCAGCAGCAGGATCAGGCCGTGCCTCTTTTTCATTAAGCGACGAGCCGCCCCAGCCGGACCACCAGCTCCTCGGGGATGAAGGGCTTGACGACATAGTCGCTCGCCCCGAGCGCCAACGCGCCGACGATGTCCTTTTCCTGGCGCCTTGCTGTCAGCATCACGACCGGAAGGCTCGCCAGCTCCGGCCGGGCGCGGATCCGCCGCAGGACTTCCGGCCCGTCGACCACCGGCATCATCGCGTCGAGGACGACCGCATCTGGACGGCCGGCATCGATCAGGCGAAGCGCCTCGCGGCCATCACCGGCCGTCACCACCCGATAGCCGCGAGCGCTGAGCTTGTGCTCGAGCAGGTCGAGCAAAAGTGGATCGTCGTCGCAGATCAGGATCAGCGGCTGGCGCTCGCGCGCCTCCGCGGAAAGGGTATCGTCGCCCCGTTTCAATGGCATCGACATCATGCCACGGCCCTCACGCTACTCGGCCTGCCAAACTTGGCCGCGCGCTCCCTAACCCAGATCAAGCGCATTGGCTGTACGTAAAGCTCCTTAATTTGTTCCTTAGGCGGAACAGGGAACAGCCTCCGGCCTGCTTTCGTTCTACGCGCATGCAGATCGGGCCTTATCAGATTTCCGGCGCGGCAGCCGCGATTTTCCTCGCTGCGGTCATCGGCGTGCACCTCGGCAACACGACAGTTGCCGCGATCAATCCCAATTTCTTCCATGGGCCGGCCGTGCATCCTCGCGATCGCGGCGCCGCGCTCGATCCGCGCGAGATCGAGGCGCGCCGGCTCGCGCGGATGGCCTCGGCCTATAACGAATATTACAGCTTCGACGACGGCCGCGCGGCGCTACGGCTCGCTTGTGTCGGCAATTGCGGGTCCGGCATGTACCGGGCGCCAAATTATAGCGCCGGCGTCCCTTATTTTGGCAGCCGCGAGGAAATCGCGGCGGAGGATGCGCTGACGAGCCGCAAGATCGACCAGCGCTACGAAGATCGGCTCGCCGCGGAGGCCGAACGGCGCGCCCGCTTTGCGCTCGTCGAACGCTACGCGCATCCCAATCAGGAGCAGGCCGTGACCGAGGCCGGAATGGGCGGCCCCGAGGAACGGATCGAAGAGACCGAAGAGCTGCCGGTCGAGCTCGAGCCCATCCCCGAGCCCGAGACGGCATCCCTATCCGGAAATTGACGTTCCGCCCGAGGGCGCCGCGACCGTGATCCCGCCCGGGGCCTGACGGCATTTCATCAACGGCTGGATCCGCTCGCCAAAGGCTTCGGTGCCGAGGATGAAGTCATCGAAGGTGAGCAACACGCCGCCCGTATTCGGCACGGTCGCGACCTCGTCGAGCATGCGGGCGATGCTGGCATAGGAGCCGACCAGGGTGCCCATGTTGAGGTTGACCGCGCTTTCGCGGTCGGCGAGCTGGCGAACGTTGGTGGTGGACGACGTCTTGTCGGCCGCGCCCTGGACGCCGAGCCATGCGACGGCGGCCTCGTCCACGCCCTCGCGGTACCAGATCCATTTCTCCATTGCCTCCTCGTCCGTCTCGGCGGCGATCACCATGAACAAGGCGTAGACGCGGACGTCGCGGCCGGTCTTCGCGGTCGCGGCGAGGAGCCGTTCATTGTTGGAGGCGAAGGCGGTCGGCGTGTTGACCCCCTTGCCCAGGCAGAAGGCATAATCGGCCCAGCGCGCGGAGAAAGCGAGGCCTTCGTCGGAGGAGCCCGCGCAGATGATCTTCATGTCGCCTTGCGGCAGCGGCCGCACCCGGCAATCCTCCATCTGGTAATATTTGCCCTTGAAGCCAGACTCGCCGGTCGCCCAGAGTTCGCGCAGGATCTGCGCATATTCACCCAACATCTCGTAACGATTACGGAAATGCTCGTCGCCGGGCCACAGGCCCATCTGGCTATATTCGGGCCGCTGCCAGCCGGTGATCAGGTTGAGCCCGAACCGGCCGTGGCTGATCGAATCGATCGTATTGCACATCCGCGCGCAGAATGCGGGGGGGATGACGAGGGTCGGGCAGGTCGCGTAGATCTTGATCTTCTCGGTCACCGCCGCGAGCCCGGCCATCAGCGTGAAGCTCTCGAGATTATATTCCCAGAACTCGGTCTTGCCGCCGAAGCCGCGCAGCTTGATCATCGAGAGCAAGAAATCGACGCCATAGCCCTCGGCCTTGACCGCGATCTCGCGGTTGAGATCGAAGCTCGGCATATATTGCGGCGAGTTTTCAGAGATCAGCCAGCCATTATTGCCGATCGGTACGAAGATTCCGACTTCCATTTGGCCCTCCCCTTCGCCTCAGCCGATATGCGCCACACTGGCGATTTCGACGAGCAGGCCCGGCTTCACCAGGCCGCACTGGATGCAATAGCGGGCCGGCTTCGCGCCCGGAAAATATTCGGCATAGACCGCGTTCATCGTCGCATAATCGGCCCAGTCGGCGAGGAAGATGTGGTTGAAGGCGACGTCGGCGAGGCTGGCGCCGGCCGCCTCGAGGGTGATCCGGATCGTCTCCAGCACGTGCCGCGTCTGCGCGGCCGCGTCGCCGGGATGAAGGACGCTGCCGCCCTCGCCCAACGCCAGCGTGCCGCTGACATAGACGGTGCTGCCCGCCCGGGTGCCGGCCGAATAAGGCGCGATCGGAGTCGGGAATTGCGGCGGGTTGATCGACTCGAACGGCATCTCACTCTCCTAGGATTGCGGCTCGATCTGACCGAACGTGCCGCAGAAATCGGCGACGTTCGACACCCAGCCGAAGAATTTCTCGATATTGTAGAGGCTGGCCTCGCGGATGAAGTCGGGGCCGAGATGATGGGTCGCATCCTCGAGCAGCACACCGAAATATTCGAGGTGGAAGCCGTCGCGCAGCGTCGATTCGACGCAGACATTGGTGGCGATGCCGACGAAGACGAGGTTGCGAATGCCGCGCGCGCGCAAGGTGCTGTCGAGCGCCGAGTTGAAGAAGGCGCTGTAGCGCGGCTTGTGCAGCCGGATGTCGCCGGTCTGCGGCGCCAGATCGGCGACCAGCTCATAGTCCCAGCCGCCCCGCGCCAGCAATTTGCCCTCGAGCTCGGGCCGCGCCCGCATCGTCTTCAGGGCGTTGGACTTGTGCCAGTTCGGCGAGCCTGGCCCGCCGGCCTCGACATAGTCGGCGTCCCAGCCGTTCTGCAGATAGACCACGGGCATGCCCGCCGCCCGCGCCGTCGCCAGCACCTTGGCGATCTGGCCGATCGTGCCTGCGGCGCCCGATATGTCGAAGCCGGCCAGATCGACATAGCCGCCCGGCGAGGCATAAGCGTTCTGCATGTCGATCACGACGACCGCGGTCTCGTCGGCATTCACCCGGATCGGTTCCGGGCGCGCCGGCAGCGTGACGACACGCCGTCCGGTCAAATCCTGCCCGACACTCGCCTCATCGCCCATCCATTGAGTGTCCATCAAAGCCGGCGGCAGGGCAAGCGGCCTCAAGCGGGGGCGCCGCTCAGGCGGAATAATCCCCGACATGGACGAAGTCGGTTTGCGACTTGCGGTCGTTCGGGAATTCGCGCGCGCGCTGCCGCTCGTCGAGGATCGCCGGGTCGCCGCGCCTGCCGATCACGCAGGCCGCCTCGACCCGGAAGCTCTCGGGCACCTTGAGCTCGGTCCGGACCCGATCGAAATCGACGCCCGACATGCCGTGGGCGTGATAGCCCATCCGGGTCGCCTGCAGCGCCAGGCAGGCCCAGGCGGCGCCGGCGTCGAAGCTGTGGGTGTGCGATTCCTGCTCGCCGCTCTTGGTCAGCATGATGCGGTTGGAAAGGATGTAGACCAGCACCGAGGCGCTCTGCGCCCAGGCCTGGTTCCACGGGATGAGTAGGCCGAGAAAGCGCGTCCAATTGGCGTCGCCGCGGCGTGCGTAGCAGAAATGCCAGGGCTGGGAGTTGAACGCGGACGGCGCCCAACGCGCCGCCTCGAAGATGGAATGGAGATCCTCGTCCGGCATGTCCGACATGTCGAACGCGCGCGGCGACCAACGTTCGAGGAACAGGGGGTCGATCGGATAGTCGGCGTGGCGGGGTGTCATGGCGCGTCCTCGTCAGGTCGGATCGCACCGCCTTACATCAAGCTTGCGCCGCCTTAACCCCCTCTGTGGCGGGCGCCGGGCCGCTTCGTGTCGCCGCCTTCATCGTCCCGACGAACCCGCGCACCGCGCCGGCCGGATCGTCGGGGCTCGCCGCGATGCGCTGGACGATGGCAGAGCCGCAGATCACGCCGGCCGCACCGGCGGCGAGCGCCTGACGGACATGGTCCGGGGTCGAGATGCCGAAGCCGAAGACCGGCGGCGGCGTATCCAGCTCGGCCAGCGCCTGCAGCAGGCCGCCATGATCGAGGGCGAGCGTGTCGCGGGTGCCGGTGATGCCGGTTCGCGTCACGCAATAGGTGTAGCCGGCGCCGAGCGCGGCGATCCGGGCGAGCGTGGGCCGGGGCGTGTTGGCGGCGGCGATCAGCACCGGCGCCACGCCGGCGGCGCGGGCGGACGCGGCGAACGGCTCGGCCTCGAGCGCCGGCACGTCGGCGACCAACACCGAA
>JAYRLF010000180.1:0-8140 GCA_041905385.1 Allosphingosinicella sp. | reverse complement strand
GGCGTCGGTGCCGACCGCGGTGACGACGCCGAAGACACCCGCGATCCGGCCGCTCTCGTCATTTACCGGGGTATAGCAGGAGGTGAGCCAGGCGGTTTCGAGCTTGCCGCTCCGCTTCAGCGGCCGCGGCGTCGATTCGAGAAAGACCGTCTCGCCGCGCAGCGTCCGCTCGACATTGGGCTCGATCACGGCCCAGGCATCGCTCCAGATCTCGCGCAGCGGCCGGCCGAGCGCCGGACGCCGATCGCCCAGGATCTCGCCATAGCTGTCATTGTGGATCAGCAGCAGATCCGGGCCCCAGACGAGGAACATCGGGACGTTGGAGCCGAGCACGATGGCGGCCGCGGTCTTGAGCGATTGCGGCCAGGCATCGGGCGGCCCGAGCGGTGTCGAGGCCCAGTCGAACGCCCTCGCCGCAGTCGCGGTCCCGCCGGGAGGCACCGGAAACGGCGTCCCCTGCGATCGCGGCGGCGGCTCAGCCTTCATCGAACGCGCACCTCCGGCTTCCTTGCCCGGGCGGCGCCGGCCCGCTCCCCTGCTCTGCCTCCCATCGCTTCACGGCGGTCGGGAGGTGAGGCGGGGGCAGCGGTCCGAAGCAATCCCGTTATAGCGAAGGCGAGCCTAACGAGACCTTCCTGGCGAGGATAGTCCCTGTTTGTCCGTCAGTTGCGGGCCGCGCCGGCCTCGGCGCGGCGCATCACGCGCAGCAAATTGCCGCCCATGATCTTGGCGATGTCGGCCTCGCTCAGGCCTTCGCGGCGCAGGCGGGCGGTGATCCGCGGCAGCAGGCTGATATCCTCCATGCCGTTGACGCCGCCGCCGCCGTCCCAGTCCGCGCCGAGCCCGACATGGTCGACGCCCATCACCGAGATGGCGTGCATCATGCTGCGCATGAACAGGTCGAAATCGGCGGTCGTGTAGGGGCGGCGGGCGTTGAGCGCGGCGACGTCGCGGAGCAGCTGGCGGCGCTCGGCCGGGTTGAGGTTCGCCCAATTCTCCTGGCGGTCGTTGAGCGCGTTGCGCTCCGGAGAATTGTCGTTCGCGACCAGGAAGACGGTGTTCATGAACATCACGCCGCCCGAGCGCGCCAGCCGGCGCATCCTATTGTCGTCGAGGTTGCGGCGATGATCGAAGATCGCCCGCGGCCCCGAATGGGAGGCGATCACCGGCACCCGGCTCAATTCGACCATCTGGTCGAAGGCGAGATCCGAGCTGTGGCTGACGTCGATCAGCATGCCGAGCCGGTTCATCTCGGCGACCCATTGCCGGCCGAGCGGCGACAGGCCGTTCCAGCGCGGCGTGTCGGTGGTGCTGTCGGCGAGCTGGTTGTTGCGGCTGTGGACCGGGCCGGCCATGCGGACGCCGAGCCGGTGGAAAGTGGTCAGCAGCGACAGATCCTCGCCGAGCGGCCAGCTATTCTCGATGCTGATCAGGGCGGCGCGGCGGCCGGCGGCGGTGATTCGCTCGATGTCGGCGGCATTGAGCGCCAGCGACATCTTGTCGCGATTCTCGCCGATGATGCGGTGAATCGCCGCGGCGCGGACCAGCGCCCGATCGCGGGCCTCGCGAAAGCCTTCGGGGGTGAGCGCGCCCTGGCCGAGATAGATGACGAAGAAGCCGCCATCGAGGCCGCCTTCCTCCATCCGCGGCAGATCGACCTGGCTCAGATCCCATTCGTAGCGATGGCGCTCGCCGAAATCCCAGCGGCCGTCGTCGAACCGCGCCGCGACGTCGAGATGGGTATCCATGACGAGCATCCGATCGTGCAGCGCCCGATCCTCGGGGCTGACGTCGCGATCCGGCTGGGCCGAAGCGGGGATGGCGAGCAGGAAGGCAAGGGCGGCGAAGGCGGCTGGACGCATGGATGATCTCCCGTTCGGCGGGAGGTTTGAAGGCGCCCCGCCGCGCGGTCAAGTTCAGGGCGTTTGCAGCGCTATTCGCCCGCGGAGCCGCGCGGCCCCAGGTCGCGCCGCAGCGCCTCGGCGCTCTGCGCGAGCAGATGCTCGACCAGCTCGCTCTTCAATGCGCCGACGCTGCCATGGTCGAGACCGCAATCGTTGCAGCGGATTGCCGCCGCATCCGCGCCGTCGCCGAAGCTCAGATTGGCGCTGCCGCACCGGTCGCAGTGAATCTCGAGCGAAATATCCATGGCCGTGCCGCGTTTCACGAAAAGCCAACGGCGGGCAAGTCCTAAGGGTCCACGCGCATCGCCGCGTCGGCCAGCGCTTCCGCCTCGATCAGCAGCTCGTCCTCGGCGGTGCCGGCCGGCGCGCGTTCGCGGCCGATCATCACCAGCACCGGCACCGCCAGCGGCGACACCCGATCGAGCGTGACGTGCAGCATCGTGCCGACCGCGCGGTCGAGCAGCGAGCCGAGCCGGCCGACATCGGTCAGCCGGGTGCGCGCATCCTCCCAGGCGGCGCGCAGCAGCAAATGGTCGGGCTCGTAGCGGCGGAGCACGTCGTAGATCAGGTCGGTCGAGAAACTGACCTGGCGGCCGCTCTTGCGCTGGCCGGGATGATGGCGCTCGACCAGGCCGCCGATCACCGCAACCTCGCGGAAGGCGCGCTTGAGCAGATTGGAGCCCTGCACCCATTGCACGAACTCGTCCTCGAGCAGATCCGCGCTGAACAGGCTTTGCGGATCCGTAATCGGCTCGAGCCCGTAGCAGGCGAGCGCATAATCGTTGGAGACGAAGCCGAGCGGCTTGAGACCCGCCGTCTCCATTCGCCGGGTCAGCAGCATGCCGAGCGACTGGTGGGCGTTCCAGCCCTCGAAACTGTAGGCGACCATGTAATGGCGCTTCTCGTGCGGGAACGTCTCGACCAGCAATTGCTGCGGCTCGGGCAGGACCGAGCGATAGGCCTGGACCTCGAGCCAGTCGCGCACATCGTCGGGAAAGCGCGTCCACTGGCTGCGGTCGGCGAGGAAGCGGCGGACTCGGTCGGCGAGATGGGTGGTCATCGCCATCCGCGCGCCGAGATAGGTCGGAATCCGCGCCGATTTGGACGTAGCGCGGACGATGATGTCGGTGCCCTGCATGCGCTCGATCTCGAGCACCAGGCCGGCGAAGAAGAAGGTGTCGCCGACCGATAGGGTCGAGGCGAAAGCATCCTCGACCGTGCCGAGCTTGCGGCCGCCGCGGAAGCGGACGTCGAGCAGGGGCGCGTCGACGATGATGCCGGCGTTCATGCGGTGCTGCTGGACGAAGCGGGGATGGCTCACCCGCCACAGCCCGGACGGGTCCCGGGTCAGCCGCCGATATTTGTCATAGGCGCGCAGGGCATAGCCGCCGCTCTCGATGAAGGAGAGGATGCGGGCGAAGGTGTCGGCGTCGAGCCCGGCATAGGGCGCCGCGCTGCGCACCTCGTCGAGCAGCTCTTCCTCCTGGAACGGACCGGCGCAGGCCACCGCCATGACGTGCTGGGCGAGCACGTCGAGCGCGCCGGGACGGAACAGGTCCGCGTCGAGCTCGCCCGCCTCGATCGCATCGAAGGCGGCGCGCGCCTCGAGATATTCGAACCGGTTGCCGGGGACGAGCACCGCCTCGGACGGCTCGTCGAGCCGATGATTGGCGCGCCCGATCCGCTGGACGAGCCGCGAGGCGCCCTTGGGCGCGCCCATCTGGATGACGAGGTCGACATCGCCCCAATCGACGCCGAGATCGAGGCTGGCGGTGCAGACCAAAGCGCGCAGACGCCCGCTCGCGACTGCATTCTCGACCTTGCGCCGCGCCTCGACCGCAAGGCTGCCATGGTGGATGCCGATCGGCAGACCCTGCTCGTTGACCGTCCACAGATCCTGGAAGATCAGCTCGGCGAGGCTGCGGGTGTTGCAGAAGACGAGGGTGGTGCGGTGCCGCTCGATCTCCTTCATCACCTGCAGCGCGGCCCAGCGGCCGCTATGGCCCGACCAGGGAATCCGCTCGTCCTCGGGCAGCATGATCCTGATGTCCGGCTCGGCGCCGGGATCGCCGCGCACCAAAGCGACCGATTCGTAATCGCCATAAGGCGCCAGCCAGCCCTGATAGGCCTCGGGATCGGCCACGGTCGCCGACAGGCCGACCCGACGCAGCCGCGGCGCGAGCTTCTGCAGCCGCGACAGCGACAGACTGAGCAGGTCGCCGCGCTTGCCGGTGGCGAAGGCGTGGATCTCGTCGACGACCACGGTGCTGAGGCCGGCGAACAGCTGGACGCTGTCCTCGTGGGTCAGCAGCAGGCTCAGCGATTCGGGGGTGGTCAGCAGCATTTGCGGCGGCCGCACCCTTTGCCGCTGCTTGCGATCGGCGGGCGTGTCGCCGGTGCGGGTCTCGACCCGGATCGGCAGATCCATTTCCGCGATCGGATCGATGAGGTTGCGCTGGACGTCGACCGCGAGCGCCTTGAGCGGCGAGATGTAGAGCGTGTGCAGGCCCTCGGTCGGCTGCTCGACCAGCTCGACCAGGCTGGCGAGGAAGCCGGCCATGGTCTTACCCGCGCCGGTCGGCGCGACCAGCAAGGTGCTGCGGCCGGCGCGGGCCGCATCGAGCATCTCCAATTGATGGCGGCGCGGCGACCAGCCGCGCTTGGCGAACCACTCAGCGATCGGCTGGGGAAGATCCGCGCGATCAGTCACGCAGGCGAGCGGTAAGCCCTTTAGACGACGTCGTCACTCTCGCCGTGATGGGCCGCGTCCTCTTCCTCGTAGAGCCGCCGCGTCGCCGCCTCGGTGTCGGCCGAGGGCGGCGAATCGGCTTTGTTGCGCAGCGCCGCATAGGCCATGACGATCCCGAGGATCGCCACGCCGACGACCGTGATCGTGAACCAGCTCAGTCCGCCCAGATCCATCGTTCGTCTCCTTGCCGCGGTTGGCCGAGGGGCATTCGCGTCCCATATAGCTCATGATGGCCCGTCTCGGTTCCTGGATCGAACCTTTTTCCGAAGGCATTTACGTCCGCCCCGCGGACGCCTGGATCGATCCTTCCCAGCCCAAGCCGCGCGCGCTCGTCACCCACGGCCATGGCGATCATGCGCGCGGCGGCCATGGCGCGGTCTGGGCGACCGCCGAGACGCTCGCGATCATGGACTGCCGCTACGGTCCGCAGCCGGGCCATCCGCTCGCTTATGGCGAGGTGATGCGGCTCGGCGACGTCGACATCAGCTTCGTTCCCGCCGGCCATGTCCTGGGCTCCGCCCAGATCGTGCTCGAGCACGCCGGCGAGCGGATCGTCGTCTCGGGGGATTACAAGCGCCGGCCGGATCCGACCTGCGCCCCGTTCGAGCCGGTGCCATGCGACATCTTCATCACCGAGGCCACGTTCGGCCTGCCGGTGTTCCGCCATCCCGCGACGGTCGAGGAGATCGACCGGCTGCTGCAGCGGCTGCACGACAATCCCGACCGTTGCATCCTGGTCGGCGCCTATGCGCTCGGCAAGGCGCAGCGGCTGATCGTCGAGCTGCGGTGCCGCGGCCATCACGACCCGATCTACATTCACGGCGCGCTCGAGCGGCTGTGCGCGCTCTATGCGGATTTCGGCGTTCCCCTGGGCGAGCTTCGTCCGGCAACGGGCGTTTCGAAGGAGGAGCTGAAGGGCAGGATCGTACTGGCGCCGCCCGGCTGCCTCAACGACCGCTGGTCGCGGCGGCTGCCCGATCCGATCACGGCGATGGCCTCGGGCTGGATGCGGGTGCGCCAGCGCGCGCGCCAGCGCATGGTCGAGCTGCCGCTGATCGTCTCCGACCATGCCGATTGGGACGAGCTCACCATGACGATCGACGAGCTTCGCCCGCGCGAGGTCTGGATCACCCACGGCCGCGAGGAAGCGCTGAAGCACTGGTGCATGACCCGCCAGATCAAGGCGCGCGAGCTCAACCTCGTCGGCTATGAGGACGAGGATGATTGATCCCGGCCTGGGAAACCGGCCGCCTAGAGGACGAAGTCGCCCGCGCTGAGCGAGGTCACGCCGTCCAGCCGGATCATGAAATCGGCGCTGCCGTCGCCGTTCGTATCGCCCATCACGAAGGCGCCGCCGCTGCTCACCGAATAGCGGAGCTGCCCCGAGACGCCGCTGAACGCCGCGGTCCCGATCCAGGCGAAGGACTGGTTGCCGCCGACATTGGTCCGTGCGTCGATGTCGGCGAGCGCGATCCGGTCCTTGTCGCCGCGCGAGAAGTCCGCGACCGTGTCGTAAGCCGCCGCGCTGCTTTCACCAATGCTGGTGAAGGTGAAGCGGTCCGCGCCGCTGCCGCCGATCAGCCGGTCGGCGCCGAGCCCGCCGACGATCACATCATTGCCGGCGCCGCCCTCGATCAGATCGGGGCCGCCATTGCCGACCAGCGTGTCGTTGCCGCCCAGCCCGCGCAAGATGTCCTCGGCGCTGCCGCCGGTCAGCGTGTTGCCACCATTGGTTCCGGTCAGGGTGACCCCGTCGGCGAGATTGGCGATGGTGACGGACAACGCCTGGACGTCGGCGAGGCTGCCGTCGCTGGCGGTGACGACGACGTCGTAGACATTGTCGCCGTCCGCGTCGGCCGGCGCTTCGAAATTCGGCGCGGCGACGAAGGACAGCGCGCCGGTCGCGGCGTCGATCGCGAAGCGGGCCGCGTCGGCGCCGCCGGTGATCGCATAGCTGATCGCGCCGCCGTCCGGATCGGATGCCGCGACCACCGTCACCGCGGCGACATTCTCGTTGACCGTCACCGCCGCCGCCGCGCCGCCGCCGTTCGAGACGATCACCGGGGCTTCCGCGACATTGGTGACAATGACCGAGAGCGCCTGGCTGTCGCTCAGCGTACCGTCGCTGGCCGAGACCAGGACCAGATAGACATTGTCGCCGTCGGCATCGCCAGGGGCATCGAAATCGGGCGTCGCGATGAAGGACAATGCGCCGGTCAGCTGGTCGATCACGAAGCGGGCGCCGTCGGCGCCGCCGGTGATGGCGTAGCTGCGCGGCGCGCCCTCGGGATCGCTCGCGGCGACCTGGGTGACAGCATAGCTGTTTTCGGCGACCTGGATCGAGGCCGTGTCGCCGCCGCCGTCGGAGGTGATCGCCGGCGCTTCATCGGTGTTAGTGAGGACGATCGAGAGCATCTGCGTGTCGGCGAAGCGGCCGTCCGACGCCTGCACGACCAGCTCATAGACATTGTCGAGGTCCGCATCGCCTGGTGCCTCATGGTCGGGCGCGGCGAGGAAGCTGAGCGCGCCGGTCGCGGCGTCGATCGCGAACAGGGCGGCATCGGCGCCGCCGACGATCGCATAGGCGATCGGGTCGCCGTCCAGGTCGCTGGCCGCCCCCAATGTCGCGGCCCGGCTGTTCTCGCCGACCGTGACGGTCGCGCTTTCGCCGCCGCCGTCCGAGACGATCGCCAGGCCTTCATTGACATTGTCGATGACGATCTCGATCCGCTGCATCGTCGAGAGTTCGCCATCGGAGGCGGCGACGATCACGGTGTAGAAATTGTCCTCGGCGAAATCGATCGGCGCTTCGTAATCGGGCGCCGCGTTGAAGCGCAGCACGCCGGTCTCGGCGTCGATCGTGAAGAGATCCGCATCCGGCCCGCCGATAATGGCGTAGCTGATGGCGCCGCCTTCCGGGTCGACCGCGAGGATGGTGGTGACGTCGACGCCATTTTCGGGCCGCGTCAGGAAGGCGCTGGTTCCGCCGCCGCCGGAGACGATCACCGGCGCCGAATTCGGCGCCTCGACCGTGAATTTCTGGCCGCGCAGGCCCGTTCCGGACGCGTCGCCGGTCGCGCTCGCCCAGACGATGACGAACTCCGTCGCCGACAAGGCGGTGATGTCGGCGAGCGTCTGGGCACCCGCGCTGTCGGTGTTGACCAGGAACTCGCCGCCGATCGGCGCGCCTTCCGCATCATAGGCCTGCGCCTTGATCGCATGGCCGCTGCCATCCTGGAGCGGATCGTCGCTGGTCCACGTGATCACGAACCCGCCACCGGCGAGCCCAGTGACCTGCGGATCGCTCTGGAAGCCGAGCGCGTGGCTATTGACCAGGAATTCGCCGCCGACCTTGCCGCCGGCCGAATCGAAACGCTGCGCCTTGATCGCATAGCCGCTGCCGTCGTGGACAGTGTCGGTCGTGTACCAGGTGACGACGAAGCCGCCGTCGGCAAGCGCGCCGACGCTGCCCGAAAGCGGGTCGCCG
>JAYRLF010000179.1:0-8148 GCA_041905385.1 Allosphingosinicella sp. | reverse complement strand
CGGGACGATGCCGATCGCGACGATGGCGTGGCTGAAGCTCGCCTCGGTCACCTTGCCGTCGGCGCCCTTGATCGCGGCCTTCACGCCGGTCTTGCCCGCCTCCAATTTCTCGACGCCGGCGCCGACATGGATCGTCATGCCCTGCTTGGTCAGCGCCTTGTGGACGAAGGCGGAGACCTCCTCGTCCTCGACGGGGAGGATGCGCGGCAGCATCTCGACGATCGTCACCTTGGCGCCCATGTCGGAATAGAAGCTTGCGAACTCGACGCCGATCGCGCCCGACCCGATCACCAGCAATTCGCTCGGCATCTCCTTCGGCACCATCGCATGGCGATAGGTCCAGATCCTGTCGCCGTCCGCCTTGGCGAAGGGGAGGTCACGGGCGCGGGCGCCGGTGGCGATGACGATATGCTTGGCCTGCAGCTCGGTCTTGGCGCCATCCTTGGTGACGGTCAGCTTGCCCTTGCCGGCGAGCACGCCCTCGCCCTCGACGACCGTGACCTTATTCTTCTTCATCAGGCCCTTGACGCCGGCGTTCAATTGGCCGGCGACCTTGCGGCTGCGGTCGACGATCTTGGCGAGGTCGAAGCTCACCTTCTCGGCGCTGAGGCCATAAGCCGAGGCGTGGGTGAGATAATGGTTGATCTCGGAGGTGCGCAGCAGCGCCTTGGTCGGGATGCAGCCCCAGTTGAGGCAGATTCCGCCCAGCTTCTCGCGCTCGACGATCGCGGTCTTGAGGCCGAGCTGGGCGGCGCGGATCGCCGCGACATAGCCGCCGGGGCCGGAGCCGAGGATGATGAGATCGTAAGTGTCAGCCATTCAACGTTCCTAACCGGCGACGATAGTGATGTAGCGGGCGGAGACCCAGCCGGAGCGGCAGGGTCCGCGATAGGCCTGCGGCCGCGCGACCGGCGAGCCGGTGCCGCAATCGGCGCGGTCGGCGGGATCGGGCCCGTAGACGATGCCGAGCCAGCCGCCCGGCGCCTGCTCGCAGACCTGGACCGGATGGTGCGGCCCGAGCCGGGCCAGCATCCGGGCGCGCGTGCTCGGCGCCGCCCGGACGGCGAGGAAATTGTCGCCGCGCGGATCGAGATTGGCGACCACGCCGTCGCTGAGGCAGGCGTCGAGATCGGCGCCGGCGAGGCCGACCCGGACCGGCCGCTCGGGCGCCTGCGCCGCGGCGGGCGCGGCGAGCAATGCCAGGGTCGCGAGCGCGGTCCGGCGGCGCATGCCAAGGCCTGGCGTCATCGGTCCGACCAGGCGAGCATCGCCCAGGCGAACAGGGTCACGATCGAGAAGATCGGCCAGGACCAGTAGATATGATCGCCGATCGGCAAATGGACGGAGCCGCGATGGGCGAGCAGGCCGAAGTCGCCGGTTCGGCCTGCGACATAGGGGATCGCCACCGCGGCGATCGCTCCGATGATCGCGGCCTTGCCGATCGCCATATCAGGCCAGCATTCCCAACGGTGCCTCCACCAGTTGCTTGAACGCCTTCATCAGGCGGGCGCCGTCGGCGCCGTCGATCGCGCGATGGTCGAAGCTGCCGGTGGCGCTCATCACGGTCGCGATCTGGAGGCTGTCGTTGATCACATAGGGCCTTTTCTCGCCGGCGCCGATCGCCATGATCATGCCCTGCGGCGGATTGATGACCGCGTCGAACTGCTTGATCCCGAACATGCCCATGTTGGACAGGCTCGCGGTGCCGCCCTGATATTCGTGCGGCTGCAGCTTGCCCTCCTTCGCGCGGCCGGCGAGCTCGGCCATCTCCTTCGAGATCGCCGACATCGCCTTGGTGTCGGCGCCGGCGATGATCGGGGTGATCAGGCCGTTCGGGATCGAGACCGCGACCGAGATGTCGGCGCGGCTATATTTGAGCAACTGGTCGCCGGAGATCGAGACGTTGCACTCCGGCACCTCGGTGAGGGCGACGGCGAGCGCTTTGATCAGCATGTCGTTGACGCTGAGTTTGACGCCGCGGCTCTCGAGCCCGGCATTCAATTCGCCGCGCAGCTTCAGCAGCGCGTCGAGCTGGATGTCGACGGTGAGGTAGATGTGCGGGATCGTCTGCTTCGCCTCGGTCAGGCGGCGGGCGATCGTCTTGCGCATGTTGGAGAGCTTGACCGCTTCGTGCGGGATGTCGGTCTCGACCACGGCCGGGGCGTGGACCGCCGGCGCCGCTTGTGCGGCCGCTGCAGTCGGCGCAGGCGCCGCGGCGGGGGCCGGCGCCTTGCCGGTCGCGCCGGCGATGTCGGCCTTGACGATGCGGCCGCCCGGGCCGGAGCCGGTGACGCCGGCAAGGTCGATGCCCTGGGCTTCGGCGAGGCGGCGGGCGAGCGGGCTCGCCTTGACCCGATCGCCGTCGCCCGCGCGCGCCGGCGCCGCGGCCGGAGCGGGCGCCGGTGCGGGGGCAGGCGCTTCCTTCGCCGGCTGGCCGGCGCCGGTCTCGCCGGCCTCGGCCTTGGGCGCCGCGGGGGCGGGGGCGGGCGCGGGCGCCGGCGCAGCAGTAGCCACTTTGGCGTCC
The DNA here is from genome assembly GCA_041905385.1 of Allosphingosinicella sp. Lineage (GTDB taxonomy): Bacteria > Pseudomonadota > Alphaproteobacteria > Sphingomonadales > Sphingomonadaceae > Allosphingosinicella. The sequence continues at coordinate 5,624 of JAYRLF010000179.1, read as the reverse complement.
TCGCCTTCGCCGGCGATCAGGGCGATGACGGTACCGACCTTCACCTCGTCCGTGCCTTCGGCCACCAGGATCTTCGCGATCGTGCCTTCGTCGACCGCCTCGAACTCCATCGTCGCCTTGTCGGTCTCGATCTCGGCGAGGATGTCCCCGGAGGCGACCGTGTCGCCCTCCTTGACCAGCCATTTGGCGAGCGTCCCTTCCTCCATGGTCGGGGACAAAGCAGGCATCTTCAATTCGATCGGCATGGCTCGCTTACCTGTCGCTGGTCGGTCCGGTCGGTTCGGGCACTCCCTTGCCGCGCCGTCCGGCGCGCTTCAAGCGTCAACAACGCAGTCGCATCGATTCCGCCTCTCCCGCGCCCTATCCGGTTCCGGCCGCCCGCGCCAGCCGACGCCTTGTACTGGCCATGCAAATCGCGCAGGTTCCGGCGCGGGAGGCGAGGCCGGGCGATGCGATCCTATCTGGTGGTGATGGACGGGACCGAGGAGGCGCTGACCGCCTTGCGCTATGCGGCGCGGCGGGCGGCCCGGACCGGCGGCGGCGTCGAGATATTGGCTCTGATCCCGCAGCCCGAATTCTCGCAATGGGGCGCCGTCCAGGCGGCGATGGAGGAGGAGGCGCGGCTGCGCGCCGAGGCGATGGTCGTCCAGGGCTCCGGCGCGATCGCCGAGGAAGCCGGCATCAAGCCTTCGATCACGATCCGCCAGGGCGATCCGATCAAGGCGGTCGGCGAGCTGCTGAAGGAGCGCGAGGACATCTCCGCCCTCGTCCTCGGCGCCGCCAGCGAAGGCGGCCCCGGCCCGCTGATCAGCCATTTCGCCGGCGCCGCGGCGAGCGGCCTCCCCTGCCCCCTGATCATCGTCCCCTCGGCCCTCACCGACGAAGCCCTGGCGCGGCTGACGTGACTGACCGTGCCCCGGCGAAGGCCGGGGCCCAGTCCTTCGCCGGGAAGCGGGAGAGGCCATGAAAGCGGGCTATGTCTATATCATGGCGAGCGGGCGTAACGGAACGCTCTATCTCGGCGTCACAAACGATCTTGCGAAGCGCGCCTTCGAACATCGCGAGGGCCTAAGTCCGGGCTTCACCCGCAAATATGGCTGCAAGCTGCTCGTCTGGTACCAGGCTTATGAGGACCTCGACGCAGCGCGATACCGCGAATTGCAGATGAAGGTATGGCGCCGCGCCTGGAAACTGCGGGTGATCGAAGAGATGAATCCCACTTGGGACGATCTGTACGATTCCCTGTTCTAGTTCCCCGGCGTAGGCCGGGGCCCAGTTCCGAGTCAGACCTGGATCCCGGCCTTCGCCGGGAAACACGGCGGTTCGGAGGCGATGCCTTACCCCAACTCACCCGCCGGCGGGGCAACGCGCCGGGCCGGGGCGCGGCAGTTGCAGGCGGGGCGCGCCCGCCTCGGCCGCTGGGCGACGCGGCGGGTCTCGACGACCTCCTCGACGATCTCCTCGGTATAGCCGCCGCCGGTCGTGACCGTGGTCTCGATCACGATCGGATAGGCCCAGCCATATCCGTAGCCATAGCCGTAACCGCCGCCATGGCCGTAGCCGGGATGCGGCATCGGCCCGGGTCCGCCATGGCCGAAGCCGGGCGCGGGCATCGGCGGGCCGTCATGGCCGCCGCGCTCGGCATAAGCGACCTGCTCGTCGACGTCGGGGCCGCCATGTTCGTCGACCCAGGCATAATCCTCGTCGGTCGGCTGCCATTCGCGGCTGCCATAATAAGCCGGGATGCCGTCCTGCTCCTCCCAGCGCTCGCCATATTCGTCCCAGTCGAGGCCGTAGCGGGTGTCGACGACGCGGCCGCCGCGGTCGACCAGATAGGCGTCGTCATAATAGCGCACCCAGCGCTGATCCTCGCCCGGCGCGGTGAAGCCGTAGCTCTGCCAATTGTTGATGTGGAATTGCGGGCCGAACCAGAAGGGGTGGATGAAGAAGCCGCGGTTCAGCCGGCGCTGGAAATTGTGGCCGGGCCGGAAGCCGCCATGCCAGCGGAAATTGCCGCCGCGATTGTGGCGGACGACGACATTGCCGCCGCCATGATGGCGGACCACGACATTGCCGCGATGACCGCCCATCTGGCCGCCGCGCATCTGGCCGCCATGCCGGACGACGACATTGCCGCCGCCCATATGGCCGCCCATGCGGGCGCCGCCGCCTTGCCAGCTGACGCCGGCGCGGGCGCCGCCTTGCTGCGCCAGCGCCGGCGTGGCGGCGAGCACGACGCCCGCGGCGAAGGTCAAAAGGGCGGTTCTGGTCATGGCCTGGTTTCCCCGTCTCTCGAGCGCGGAGCCGTGCGAGGCGCCCGTCCGCTTGGGGAAAGCTTACGCCTCAGCCTGGGCGTTTACCATCGCACCCAGCCGGCCGGAGAGTCGCTGTACCAGATTGACACAACCGGCGACGTCCTCGCCGTCGAAGCGGCCGGGGACCGGGCTGTCGAGATCGAGCACGCCGATCAGGTCGCCGCCGGCCAGGATCGGCACGACCAGCTCGGAGCGCGAGGCGGCGTCGCAGGCGATGTGGCCGGGGAAAGCGTGGACATCGGCGACGCACTGCGCCTCCCGGCTGGCGGCGGCGGCGCCGCAGACGCCCTTGCCGAATGGGATGCGGATGCAGGCCGGCCGGCCCTGGAACGGGCCGAGCACCAGCTCGCCGTCGATCGCCCGGTAGAAGCCGGCCCAGTTGAGCTCCGGCAGCGACTCCCAGAGCAAGGCGGCGACATTGGCCATGTTGGCGATTCCGTCGGGCTCGCCCGCGGTGAGCGCATCGGCGGCCTCGGCGAGCTCGCGATAGAGCGTGGGCTTGTCGGCGGTGTCGAACTTGAAGTCGTACATTTGTGTTCCTTTATCCTCCCCTCGATTTCGAGGGGAGGGGGACCGCGCGCAGCGCGGTGGAGGGGCTCTTGCGGCGGAAGAAGCCCCTCCACCAGGCTTCGCCTGGTCCCCCTCCTCTGCAAATGCAGGGGAGGAATTGACGTTAGTCCAGCCTCACCTTGCCGCGCGTCGCCTTGACCGAGCCGCGCTGCTTCTTCGAATCGACCCGTTTGGCCTTGGCGGCCCGGCTCGGCTTGGTCTTGACGCGTTTCGCCTGGCGAACATGGGCCTCGGCGATCAATTCCGCCAGCCGGCTGCGCGCCTCCTCGCGATTGGCTTCCTGGCTGCGATGGTTGCGGGCGGTGATGACGATCTCGCCGCCGTCGGTGAGGCGGCTGCCGGCGAGCTGCTTCAGCCGGGCAAAGGCATGAGGGGCGAGGCCGAGCTTGAAGATGTCGGCGCGCAGCTGGCAGGCGGTCGCGACCTTGTTGACGTTCTGGCCGCCGGGCCCGGTCGCGGCCAGGAAGCGCTCGGTCAGCGCCTCCTCGGGAATCTCATAGGCCATGAGCGGCCTCCAGATCTGCGGCCGTGAACCCGAAAGCGGCGAAGCCGGCGGGCAATGGCGCCCGCGCCTCGACCGGCGGCTTGCGGTCGCGCTCGACGCGCAGAGCGAGCGCGTGGAGCAGGGTCGGTCCCCGCCCCGGCCCGTAGATCGGGTCGCCATGGATCGGCACGCCGAGGCCCGCGGCGGCATGAATCCGGATCTGGTGGGTTCGGCCGGTCTCGGGCGTGAACAGGACGAGGGCGCGGCCTTCCCGTGCGGCGGCCAGCCGCCAATGGGTCAGCGCCGCCTTGCCGGCCGGATCGGCCACCATCCGCCAGCCCTCCGCCGCGCTCGACTGCTTGCCGAGGGCGAGATCGATCGTGCCGGAGTCACCGTCGGGCAGGCCGTCCAGCACGGCGACATAGGTCTTGTGCGCCCGCCGCGTCTCGAACGCGTGCTGGAGCGCTTTATGCGCCTTGGGATTGCGGGCGAGCAGCAGGCAGCCGCTGGTGTCGCGGTCGAGCCGGTGGACCGGATGGGGCAGGCGACGGAAGCCGAAGCGCAGCGCCGCGAGATGGTCATCGAGGCTGCGCGGCGTGCGCGAGCCGGGGTGGACGGCAAGCCCGGCGGGCTTGTCGATCACGATCGCCTCGCCGTCGATGAACAGGACCCGTTGCTCCCAATCGATCATCGAAACCGCCTGCCACGGGTATGAGTCAGGTGCAACCGAACGGCCTTAACCTCGGATTCTACTGTATTAATACGAAATTAACCTTTTGCGTTCACTTCTCTAAGCCTAATGATTGTCGTTACGGGTGCGGCGAGAGCGCGCGCCTCGACAGGAGGGCGATTTCATGCGGGTGCTGCTGATCGAAGACGAGCCGACGACGGCCAAGGCCATCGAGCTCATGCTCTCGACCGAGGGCTTCAATGTCTACACGACCGACCTCGGCGAAGAGGGTTTGGATCTGGGCAAGCTCTATGATTACGACATCATCTGCCTCGATCTGAATCTGCCGGACATGCACGGCTATGACGTGCTGAAGAAGCTGCGCACCGCCAAGGTGGGCACGCCGGTGCTGATCCTGTCGGGCGTCAGCGAGCTCGATTCGAAGGTCCGGGCGCTCGGCTTCGGCGCCGACGATTATGTCACCAAGCCGTTCCACCGCGACGAGCTGGTGGCGCGGATCCACGCCATCGTCCGTCGTTCGAAGGGCCACAGCCAGTCGGTCATCAGGACCGGCAAGCTGTCGGTCAATCTCGACGCCAAGACGGTCGAGGTCGACGGTGCCCGCGTGCACCTGACCGGCAAGGAATATGCGATGCTGGAGCTGCTCTCGCTCCGCAAGGGCACGACGCTGACCAAGGAGATGTTCCTCAACCATCTCTATGGCGGCATGGACGAGCCCGAGCTCAAGATCATCGACGTCTTCATCTGCAAGCTGCGCAAGAAATTGAGCCTGGCCTGCGGCGGCGACAATTATATCGAGACGGTCTGGGGCCGCGGCTATGTGCTGCGCGAGCCCGACGAGGCGGAAGCCGCACAGGTCGCCTGAACCACCGGATTACGCGAGGGGTGAAGGCCGGTGTCCGCAAGGGCGCCGGCCTTCCGCTATCGGCCCGGGCGCTGCGGCAAGGAAAGTGCTACTTCGAGAGACTCGGCGGCTGCGACCGGCACATCCGGCGTCACGCCGACTCCTTCGATGCGGCCGTTCTCGGTCGAAACATAGTCCGCCACCGGCACCATCAGCTGGAATCCGCCGTCAATATCGTACCGGCTCGCCGACAGCAGGACGCCCGGCGTCCTTTCGCCGACGAGCGTCGCCCTGCGCGCAGCCTTGAGTGCGTCCGCCGCAATTTCGGCCGCGCTGATCGAGCGTCGGCCGATCAGGACGAAGACGGGCCCCCGATAGCGAGGCCGCAAGGGATCGATCTGATAGCCGGTCAGCGGCCGCGACAGCATGTCGGGCACGAACGCCCGGACCGAATAGCCGCGCCATGGCACCGCGGTCGCAAAGTCGGCTGGCCCGGGCGGCGCCTCATGGCGATCGTACCAGAGTCGCGTCGCGAAGACGCCAGCAACGATCGGCCGCGCGACGAGATGGCCGACAAGGGGGACGACTGCGAAGGCGCCGCCGGAATTGGCCCTCAGGTCGATGACAAGCCGCTCGGCGCGGCGCGCGACGATCTCGCGATAGGCAGCCTCGATTCGCTCGATCGTGTCGGGCCCGCTCATCGTGTTCACGGTCAGGATC
>JAYRLF010000178.1:0-8165 GCA_041905385.1 Allosphingosinicella sp. | reverse complement strand
GGACCCCCGAGCGCCAACGCGCCTTCATTGACCAGCTCCGCATCGTGGGCTCGATCGACGCCGCCGCCCGCGCTGTCGGCATGCGCCGCGAGACCGCCTATCGGCTGCGCGGCCGCCCGGGCGCCGAGAGCTTCGCCGCCGCCTGGGACAACGCGCTTCCGCCGCGCGGCACGACCCATCCCGATCTCGTCTGGCACCGCGTCTTCCACGGCAGCGCGAACCGGCCACGAACCGCGCGGAAGGTCACATTGAAAGATTTTTCGACATGACCGTGCAAGTCGTGAACTTTGCCCCGGACTCGAGGGGCTCAGATGTCCTGCGTCAGCCGTCCGTAGAGATCCGGCCGACGGTCGCGGAAGAAGCCGAAGGCGGCGCGGTGCCTTTTGGCGGCGCTGAGGTCGAGCGTCGCGCTGATCACGCCGGTCTCGGTCGCGCCGAACTCGGCGAGGATGTCGCCACGCTCGTCGCAGATGAAGCTGTGACCATAGAAACGCTGGCCGCATTCGTCGCCGATCCGGTTCGCCGCGACCACCGGAACCACGTTCGACACGGCATGGCCGATCATCGCCCGCCGCCACAGCCGGCTGGTGTCGAGATCGGGATCGTGCGGCTCGGTGCCGATCGCGGTCGGGTAGAACAATATCTCCGCGCCCTGCAGCATCAGCGAGCGCGCCGTCTCGGGATACCATTGGTCCCAGCAGACGCCGACGCCCAGCGTCGCGCCCGGCGTCGGCCAGGTGCGGAAGCCGGTATTGCCGGGGCGGAAATAGAATTTCTCCTCATAGCCCGGGCCGTCGGGAATGTGGCTCTTGCGATAGACGCCCATCACCTGGCCATGATCGTCGATCATCGCCAGGCTGTTGTAATGGTGCGGCCCGTCCTCCTCGAAGAAGCTGGTCGGGATGTGGATTTCGAGCTCGGCCGCCAGCTTCTGCATCGCCAGAACCGCCGGATGCTCGCCGGTCGGACGGGCATTGGCGAACAGCCCCTCATCCTCGGTCCGGCAGAAATAGAGTCCCTCGAACAATTCCGGCGGCAGCACCACCTTCGCGCCCTTGCTGGCCGCCTCGCGCACCAGCTCGGACACGTTGCGGATATTCTCGTCAATGTCGTCGCTGAAGGCGAGCTGGAGAGCGGCGACGGTCAAGCTGGTCATCAATTTCTCCAAGCAAGTTCCTCCCCGAGCTTGCTCGGGGAGGGGGACCACCCGAAGGGTGGTGGAGGGGTAATCACTCTCCGCGCTTCGGCGGCACTCCAGCCTTCATTGGGAAGGCCCGACCGAGAAGACAAGGCATGCTCAGCGCGGCACCTGCTGGCTGATGCAGTGGAAGCTGCCGCCGCCGGTCAGCACATGATCGGCCCTGAGGCCGGTCGTCGTCCGCCCCGGAAACAGCGCCCCGATCGCCGCCACCGCCCCCTCGTCATTGGCGGCCCCGTAGAGCGGCACCACCACAGCGGCATTGCCGATATAGAAGTTCATGTAGGAGGCCGGGATGATCTCGCCGTCGCGCTCGACCCGGCCGGGGGAGGGGATTGCGACCACCTCAAGCCCGAACGCCTCGGCGCGGGCGCGCGCATCGGCATATACCGCCGCATTGGGGTCGTCCTCCGCCGCCACCGGAATCGCCAGCCGCCCCTCGCGCACGAACCGCGCGAGATTGTCGACATGGCCGTCCGTATGGTCGTTGAGCAGGCCGTCGCCGAGCCAGAGCAGCCGCTCGATGCCGAGATCGGCGCGCAGCCGCGCCTCGATCTCGTCGCGGCCGACGCCCGGATTGCGGTTGGGATTGAGCAGGCACTGCTCGGTCGTGACCGCGAGACCTGTGCCGTCGACGTCGATCGCGCCGCCCTCGAGCACCCAGTCGTGCGATGCGGCGTCGAGGCCGAGCGTCTCGGCGAGCCGCAGCCCGACCGTGTCGTCGCCCTCCAGCTCATATTTGCCGCCCCAGCCGTTGAACCGGAAACGCGCCGCGCGCCGGCCGTCGGCACCCGTGAGGATGATCGGCCCGGTGTCGCGGAACCAGATGTCGCCGAACGGCTCCAGAACCGTCTCGGCGAATGGCGCCGCGGCCTCGGCCGCGCGCTTCGATTCCGGATCGGCGACGACCAGGCGCACCGTCTCGCCGCGGCCGTCGGCATGGACCAGCCGGGCGAATTCGGCGACCTCGGCGCGGGCCGGCTCGAGATCCTCCTCCCACAGGTCGCCATGGCTCGGAAAGCCGATCCAGACGAACTCGTGCGGCGCCCATTCCGGCGGCTGGCGCGCGGCCATCGCTCAGTTCCCCGCCCGCGATCGATCGCGGATCGCGCGGAATTCATCGCCCGGATTCCAGTTCGGGAAGTCGCGGCTCTCGGCGAGCTCGCGGCCGATCCGGTAATAGACGCGCAGCTCGCGCATCGCGCCGCTCCAGTCCCAGGCGGGATCATATTCGTCCTCCGGGCCATGGTAGCGCTCGGCGCGGTAGCGGGTCGCCCAGGCCTCGCCGGCGGCGCGGCCGCCATTGACGAGATTGGGGCCGAGCTTGGCATAGACCATTGGCACGCCGAGCTTCGCCAGGCTGAAATGGTCGGACCGGTAATAGATGCCGGCCTGCGGCGCGGGGTCGGGCGACAGCGTCAGCCCTTCGCCGGCGATCGCCCGCTGGAGATAGGCGTCGAGCTCGGATTTGCCGGCGCCGACCGCGACGAAGTCGCGCGCGTCGCCGGCCATGGCGAGGCTGTCCATGTTGAGGCCGCCCGCGGTCAATGCGAGCGGGAAGATCGGATTGGCGGCGTAGAAGGCCGAGCCGAGCAGGCCGGATTCTTCCGCCGTCACGGCGAGGAAGACGAGCGTGCGGTCGGCCGCGCCGGCGCGGACATGGGCCTCGGCCAGGGCGACCAGCGCCGCGGTGCCGGTCGCATTGTCGGTGGCGCCGTTGCAGATCCGGTCCTCTCCGCTCTCGCGGCACTGGCCGAGATGGTCCCAATGGGCGGTGTGGAGCACGGTCTCGTTCGGCCGCGTCCGGCCCGGCAGGATGCCGATCACGTTGCGCGAGGCCGCGTTGCGGATCGCATTGTCGAAGCCGATCGAGGCGTTGAGGCCGAGCGGAACCGCGCGGAAGCCGCGCTGCTGCGCGGCCCGGGTCAGCGCGTCGAGATCCTGGCCGGCGGCGGCGAGCAGGCGCCGCGCCGCCTCGTTGGAAAGCCAGCCGTTCATCGCGGTCTGGTCGGCGCCGCCATTGGCGGTCTGCATGTAGAGCTGCGGGCCCGTGAAGCTGTTCTCGACCACGTTCCAGCCATAAGCGGCCGGCGCGGTCTCGTGGACGATCAGCGCCGCGGCGGCGCCCTGCCGCGCCGCTTCCTCGAACTTGTAGGTCCAGCGCCCGTAATAGGTCATCGCCCGGCCGCCGAATGTCCCGTCCAGGCCCGCCGCGCCCCAATCGGGATCGTTGACCAGGATGACGACGGTCTTGCCGCGGACGTCGAGGCCCTCATAATCGTTCCAGCCGCGCTCGGGCGCGTTGATGCCGTAGCCGACGAAGACGAGCTCGCTGCTCCGGATGTCGGTCCGCGGCTGCGCCCGATAGGAAGCGCCGACGAAGTCGGTGCGATAGGCGAGGCTCAGGCTCTGGCCGCGGCCGCCGATCTCGAGCCGCGGGCTGCCCTGAAGGCTGATCTCGACCAGCGGCACGTCCTGGAACCAGCTGCCATTGTTGCCGGGCCGCAGGCCCGCGCGCTCGAATTCGCGCGCCAGCAGCTCGACGGTGCGGGTCTCGCCTGGGGTGCCCGGGGCGCGTCCCTCGAAGGCATCGGAGGAAAGCTCCCGCGTCACCCGCTGCAGCGTCGCCTGGGACAAAGCGGGCGCCTGGGCTGCGGCGAAGCCGGCGGTGCAGGCAAGTGCGAGGGCAATAGGCAGGGCGATACGCATCGGCACTCCTTGGCGGGGCAGGGGGGTTGCGCGGGCATCTGGCACCAAGCCCGTCCGCGCGCAACCGTGCCGCCGGAAATCCGCGCCGCTGCGATTGGTGCAGGATCGGATCAAATTTTCGGCGCCGGATCCGACGTGGCGGGTTGAACGACGCTACGGAATCCGTCAATTGTGCCGCGGGGCTAACTTCTTGGATCGAAACGATGATTAAGCGCGTCTTCGCCGCTGTACTGGCGCTGTCCGCCTGTCCTCCTGCCGCCACCGCGCAAGCTCCGGCCGATCCCGCCGCCGCCTTCGGGCGGCGCGAGAGCATCCGCTCGATCGCCCTGTCGCCGGACGGCCGCATGCTCGCTTATGTCGAGCCGGCCGCCGCCGGGCAGGGCGCAATACTTTACACGGTCGACCTGGCCGGCGGCGCGGTCGCGCGGCCGGCGGCGCGGGCCGATGGCGTCGCCCAGCGGCTCGGCGGCTGCGACTTCGTTGCGGCGCGGCGGCTCGTCTGCCAGATCTTCATGGTCGGTCGAATGGGCCAGGCAGGCTATATCGAGACCGTCACCCGCCTGGTCGCGCTCGATGCCGACGGGTCGAACATGCAGATGCTCGGCGAACGCGACACCGCCTTTCAGCGTTATCAGCGCTTCTTCGGCGGGCGGATCATCGATTTCCTTCCGGCGACCGACGGCCAGGTGCTGATGCTGCAGCAATTCGTGCCGGACGATCGCACCGGGTCCCGCGTCGGCCGGCGCGCGGAGGGCGTCGGCGTGGTCCGTGTCGACACGCGCACGATGCGCAGCGCGACGGTCGAGACGCCGAACGCGGAGGCGACCGGGTTCATCACCGACGGCCGTGGCAATGTCCGGATGATGCTGACCCGCGACTTCAACGACGCCACTGGCGACGTCTCGAACCGGGTCATCATCCGATATCGCCGGTCCGGCTCGAGCGAGTGGGAAAGCTTCGGGACGGTCGAGTTCGATCCGACCACCGGCCGCAGCCGCAGCGGCGCCTATCCGGTCGCGGTCGATCCGCAGCTCAACGCCGCCTATGTGTTCGAGACGCTGGACGGCCGTGAAGCGCTCTATCGGGTCTCACTCGACGGCGCGATGCGGCGCGAGCTGGTCGCTTCGCATCCGTCGGTGGACGTCGACGGTCTGATCCGGGTCGGCCGCAGCAACCGTGTCGTCGGCGCCAGCTTCGCGACCGAGCGGCGCGTCGCCAATTATTTCGATCCGGAGCTGCGACGGCTCGCCGAGCAGCTCCATCGTGCGCTGCCCAACCTGCCGATCATCGATTTCGTCGACGCCAGCGAGGACGAGAGCAAATTGCTGATCTGGGCCGGCAGCGATTCCGATCCCGGCCGCTACTATCTTTACGATCGCGCCACCCGGCAGATGAACGAGCTGATGCTGTCCCGGCCCGAGCTCGAGCAGGTGCCGCTCGCGCCGGTCCGGCCGGTCAGCTACCGCGCCGCCGACGGGACGACGATCCCCGGCTACCTCACCTTGCCGCCCGGCAGCAGCGGCCGCGGCCTTCCCACCATCGTCATGCCGCATGGCGGTCCGGGCGCGCGCGACGAATGGGGCTTCGACTGGCTCGCCCAATATTTCGCGCATCGCGGCTATGCGGTGCTGCAACCAAATTTCCGCGGCTCGGCCGGCTATGGCGACGCCTGGTTCCAGCAGAACGGCTTCCGCTCGTGGCGGACGGCGATCGGCGACGTCAACGATGCCGGCCGCTGGCTTGTCAGCGAGGGCATAGCTGACGCTTCGAAGCTCGGCATCGTCGGCTGGTCCTATGGCGGCTATGCCGCGCTCCAGGCCAATGTGCTGGATCCGGCGCTGTTCCGCGCCGCGATCGCGATCGCGCCGGTCACCGACCTGGAGGTCGCGCGCAGCGAGAATGGCGCCGGCCGCACCACCCGCGATTTCTTCGGCACCGGCCCGCACATCCGCGAAGGCTCGCCCGCCCAGAATGCCGCCGCAATCCGGGCGCCGGTGCTGATGTTCCACGGCACGGTCGACCGCAATGTCGGCATCCACCAGGCCCGGCTGATGCGCGACCGGCTGCGCAGCGCCGGCAAGGCGGTCGAGCTGATCGAGTTCGAAGGCCTCGACCACCAGCTCGACGACAGCGAGGCGCGAATCCGGATGCTCCGCCAGAGCGACGCCTTTCTGCGCCGCGCTTTGAATATCCAGCAGTGAACGAGGGTATGGAATGATGTTGAGCAAGCGTATCCTGCTGGCTGCCGCCGGCCTGTCCCTTCTCAACGCGAATGCCCAGGCGCCGGCGCCTGTGACGGCTCAGCCCGCCGCCACCGTCGACCCGGCCATCGCCTTCGGCGCGCGCGAGAATGTCGAGTTCGTCGCCTTGTCGCCGGACGGCAGCAAGATCGCTTATTCGATTCCGATCGCCGGGCAGGGATCGCGATTGTATTGGACCGAGGTCGGGGGCGCCCAACCTCATCCGATCACCAATGTCGATGGCGTCGAGCAGCGCATCACCCGTTGTGGCTGGGTGTCCAATCGCCGGCTGGTCTGCCAGCTCTATCGGGTCCAGGAGTTCGCCGGCTACACCGGCTCCGGCACGCGCTTCGTCGCGATGGATATCGACGGCGGCAATCCGCAGGTACTCAATCGGACGAGCGGGCCCTGGGGCGGAAACATCGTCGACTGGCTGCAGGGCCAGGATAACCAGATCCTGATGCTGACCGGCGGCCAGAATCTCCGCGTCATCCAGATCGATACGCTCACCGGCCGCGAGCGTGAGATCGAGGGGGCCTCGATGACCGCCAACGGCTATATTTCGGACAGCAGCGGCCACATTCGCGGCATGCGGGTCGTGCAGCGCCGTGGCGCTACCGAGCGTGCCTCGAATGAGATCATCCAATTCTATCGCCCAGCGGGCGGCGGGGAATGGGTGCGTCTCGGGGTCTATAACAGCCTGACTCGGCAGGGACCCTGGATCCTTGACATCGATAGCACGCTCAACGCCGCCTATATCATGGAGCAGAATGCGGAAGGCCGGGTCGGCATTTACCGGATGGCGCTGGACGGAAGCGGGCGCCGCGACCTCACCGTGGCCCACCCGGACGTCGATATCGATGGCCTGATCACCTTGGGCCGTCGAGGGCGCGCGGTCGGCGTTACCTATGCGACTGAGCGGCGCCAATCCCAATATTTCGATCCGGAGCTGCAGCGGGTGGCCCAGCAATTGTCCCGCGCCTTGCCCGGCCAGCCGCTGATCAATTTCATGGACGCCTCGGATGACGAACGGCGCCTGCTGATCTGGGCCGGAAGCGACAACGATCCCGGCACTTATTATGTGCTCGACCGGACCACCCGCCAAATGACGCGGGTCATGCGGGCGCGTCCCGAGCTCGACGGGGTTACCCTCGCCACGGTTCGCCCGATCACCTATCGCGCGGCCGACGGCACGATGGTGCCCGGCTATCTGACGCTGCCGCCCGGCAGCAACGGCCGCGGCCTGCCTGCCATCGTCATGCCGCACGGCGGCCCGAGCGCTCGCGACGAATGGGGCTTCGACTGGCTTTCCCAATATTTCGCGAGTCGCGGTTACGCCGTGCTTCAGCCCAATTTCCGCGGCTCGGCCGGCTATGGCAGCGACTGGTTCCAGACCAACGGCTTCCAATCCTGGCGAACCGCGATCGGCGACGTCAACGACGCCGGACGCTGGCTGATCAGCGAAGGAATTGCCGACCCATCCAGGCTCGCCATCGTCGGCTGGTCCTATGGCGGCTATGCCGCCTTACAGTCGCCCGCTTTGTCGCCGGACCTGTTCAAGGCGATCGTCGCGATCGCCCCGGTCACCGACCTTCAGATGGCGCGCGACGAATATCGCCGTTCCTATCTGAGCGCCAATTATCGCGACTTCTTCGGCACTGGGCCGCATATTCAGGAGGGCTCGCCGGTACGCCACGCGGCCGCCTTCCGAGTGCCGGTGCTGATGTTCCACGGCGAGTTGGATCTCAACGTCGAGATTCGGCACGCCCGGGCGATGCGGGATCGTCTGCGTGATGCGGGCAAGCAGGTCGAGCTGGTCGAATATCCGGGTCTCGACCATCAGCTTCAGGACAGCGCGATCAGGGCGCAAATGCTGCGGCGCACCGACGCGTTCCTGCGCCAGACCATGGCCATTCGCTGATACGAAAAGGGCGGCCCCTTGCGGGGCCGCCCTTGTTCGCTCGACCTGTGCCGATCGATCAGCGCGAGTAGAACTCGACGACCAGGTTCGGCTCCAT
>JAYRLF010000601.1:0-1563 GCA_041905385.1 Allosphingosinicella sp. | reverse complement strand
GGCCAATCTGTAGTCCGGGAGGGGGAATGGTGTGCATCGCACGGAGCGGGGGGAGGGACTTTCCAGCGCTATTTGCCCGTCCACCATCCTTCGCCTTCGGCTACGTATGGTCCCCGTCCCCATGAGCTTCGCTCACAGGGAGGATGTCTACGCTTGCGGGATCGGGTTTTCGGCGAGGATGCGGGGGGCTCTCGCATTCGCCACTGCCCAGTCGAGGGCGAAGTCGGCGACCTCTTCCCAGCCGGGATCGAGCAGGGTCCAGTGGGTGCGGCCGGGGAAGATCTTGAGCTCGGTGAGGGAGGGCGCGCGGCTCTGCTTCCTGTAGATCGCTTCGGTCATGCTGGCGTCGGCGATCAGGTCGAGCTCGCCGCCGATCAGCAGCAGCGGCGCGCGGTCGGGATTGTCCCACTGGATCGGGATCTTGTTGATGATCCCGTCCCAATAGACCTTGCCCGGGGTCGGCACGATATATTGGTCGTAGAGCGCGTCGGCCTGGTCCTCCGGGACGTGCTGGGCGAAGCGGCGCGACATGGTCTCGGCCTTCTTCCAGCTGCCGAAATCGAGGAAGACCGGCAGGGTCGAGACGATCGCGTGCGGGCCGAGCGCGACGCCCGGGGTCGGCGCCGGGTCGATCGCGACGCCGGCGACGCCGAGGCCGCGGTCGAGCAGGTGCTGGACGAAGACGCCGCCGGCGCTGTGGCCGATCAGGATCGGCTCTTCCGGGCACTGGCCGATGATCGACTGGTAGTGGGCGATGATCTCGCGCTGGCCGAGGCTGGCGAGCGCTTCGTCCGGCATGGCGCGCAGCTCCTCGGGGCTGCGGTCGTCATAGGGCCAGTCGGGCGCGACCACGGTGAAGCCGCGCGCCTCGTAGCGCGCCTTGACCGCGTCCCAGCTCGCCGAATTGAGCCAGGCGCCGTGGATGAGGACGATGGTGTTGGACATGCCGGATATCTCCCTGGGGGCGAGGGGGAACAGGACGGAGCCGCCGAATATGCCGCGGCCGCGCCGACTCGATCTGTAGCCTCGTTTCGGGTCCGGATCATGATGAGAAATTCACGGTGTCGAGGCGCCGGCGGGCGATACCGTAAAAGCCGCATATCCGCTTGCCCTGCCGCCCGAACAGGCAGATGCTCGCTCCCGGATCGGCTTGAGTCGGGGAGACGAACATGCCGGCTTCGCACAGGTTCAATCGGCGCTCGTTCATGACCAGCGTGATCGGCGGAGTGTTCGGCACCGGCGCCCTCGCGACCGTGACCGGGCAGGCGCGCGCCCAGACCGGGCCCTATACCGGCGTCACCGACCAGGACAGCGGCTCCTATGCCGACAATGCCGGCCATGGCCGCGGCCCCGGCGGCAATGCCTGGGGGCGGCCGGACAACCGCTCCGGCGTCACCGACACGGACCCGACCGACCCGTCCGGCAATGGCCGCGGCGGCCAGTCCGGCTATTCGGACAGCGACAGCGGGCAGGGCGCCGATCCGTCGGGCCGCGGCCGCCGCGGCCGCCCGACCCAGACCGGCATCACCGACAGCGATCCGCACGATAGGTCCGGCGAAGGCC
>JAYRLF010000600.1:0-1565 GCA_041905385.1 Allosphingosinicella sp. | reverse complement strand
CTACATCTCGCGCGCGATGAACGCGGCCGCGATCCAGCAGTGGCAGGAGGCGCAGAGCGCCGCCAGCGACTATGCCCGCACCCTCAATCAGTCGCGCGCGCTCCAGGTGCGCTTCAACGCGATTCTGCTGCTGGTCTCGCTGCTGATCATCGCTTTCGCCATCTGGGTGGCGCTCGCCATCGCCGACCGGCTCGTCCGTCCGGTCGGCGCGCTGGTCGATGCGGCCAGGCGGGTGACCGCCGGCGACCTGTCGGCGCGGGTGCCGACCACCGACGAGCGCGACGAGGTCGCGACGCTCGGCAATGCCTTCAACCGCATGACCCGGCGGCTCGAGGAGCAGACCGGCGCGCTGGTCGCGGCCAACGCCCAGCTCGACAGCCGCCGCGCCTTCATCGAGGCGGTGCTGTCGGGCGTGACCGCGGGCGTCATCTCGGTCGACGACGACCATGTCGTCCGGCTCGCCAACAGCTCGGCCGAAGCCATGCTCAAGACCGGCGGCCGCAGCCCGGTCGGCCAGAAGCTCGCCGATCTCGCCCCGGAGCTCGACCATCAATTGACCGTCGAGGAGCGCGAGGACGTCGTCCAACTGACCTCGTCGGGCGAGCCGCGCACGCTCGCGCTCAAGACGGTCAAGGTGAAGGGCGGCCATGTCCTCACCTTCGACGACATCACCGAGCAATTGATGGACCAGCGCCGCGCGGCCTGGTCGGACGTCGCCCGTCGCATCGCCCATGAGATCAAGAATCCGCTGACCCCGATCCAGCTCGCCGCCGAGCGCTTGCAGCGGCGCTATGCGGAAGAGGTGAAATCGGATCCGTCGACCTTCGAGCGCCTGACCGGGACGATCGTGCGGCAGGTCGGCGACCTCAGGCGGATGGTCGACGAATTCTCCTCCTTCGCGCGCATGCCCAAGCCGAGTTTCCGCGAGGAGCCTTTGGTCGAGATCGTGCGCCAGGCCATGTTCCTGCACGAAGTCGCCCATCCGGAGATCGAGTTCCGGCTCGAGGCGCCCGATCCGTCGCCGAACCTGGTCTGCGATCGGCGCCTGCTCGGCCAGGCCTTCACCAACGTGCTCAAGAATGGCGTCGAGGCGATCCAGCAGAAGCGCGAGGAGGGGACCGGGACGGGCAAGGAGCGGATCGCGGTCACGGTGCGCGAGGATGCGGGCAAGGTGCTGGTGATCGTCGCGGACAGCGGCGTCGGCCTGCCAGCCGACCGCGGCCGGATGACCGAACCCTATATGACGACCCGGGCCAAGGGCACCGGCCTTGGCCTCGCCATCGTCAAGAAGATCGTCGAGGAGCATTTCGGCCAGATCGAGTTCGACGATTTGCCGGGCGGCGGATCGCAGGTCCGATTCTGCTTCGACCAGGACGTGCTGGCCCGCACCGGCGGCGCGTCCCGTATTCCTGAAGACAATGCAGCAAGTGGTTGATCGTTTATGGCTTTGGACATCTTGATCGTCGACGATGAGCAGGACATTCGCGAGCTCGTCTCCGGCGTGCTCGAGGATGAGGGCTTCTCGACCCGGACCGCCGCCAACAGCGCCGAGGCGCTGCAGGCGC
>JAYRLF010000177.1:0-8208 GCA_041905385.1 Allosphingosinicella sp. | reverse complement strand
GCCGTGCAGCCAAAGCGAGCGCGGGATTGTCGGAATCGCCGACGTCGGGGTGCATCGAGATCATCTTTTCGAGGGACATGGTGGAGGCCTTTCGAGGAAATCGGGTTTGCCGCGCAGGGTGGCTGCCCCGCCAACGAGCGAGAGCGGGCGAGTTGAATGTGTGCGCGAAACAAGAACGGAAACCACGACGACGAGACTTGTCGCTGGGCGCGGAACCGTCGTTCCGGCCGTCGGTTGGCGCGTGGTGGCTGACGACATTGCGGTTCTTCACGCGGAAGTGGCGGCAATCCAGGCCGTGTTAATCTCGGTCTACCGGGAGCTCAGCCGGGGCGATCCGGCGATGCTGGCGCGATTCATCAAGGCATTCGACGAGGCCGAGAACGTGCTGACCGGGCTGGCCACCCATCCCGACCAGTTCGCCTCGTCCGGCACCAGCATCGAGGCTTTGCGGATCGTCGAGCAGATCCGCTTCGGCGTAATCCAGGCGACCGAACAGCCCTCTTGACTCCGTACCATGGTACGGACCCTATATGCCTGCCGGCACCTATCAGGAGAACTGACATGTCGGACATGAGCAACCCGCCGGCGGCCGCGCGGAAGGCGGCGATCCATCGCATGGTGATGCCGAACCATATCTGTCCCTGGGGACTGAAGGCCAAATATCTGCTCGAGCAGGCGGGCTACGAGGTCGAGGACCATCACCTCACCAGCCGCGCCGAGACCGAGGCGTTCAAGGCCGAGCACAAGGTCGCGACGACGCCGCAGATCTTCATCGGCGGCAAGAGAATCGGCGGCCATGACGATCTGCGCCGCTTCCTCGGCAAGCCGGTCGCGGACCCGGAGGCGACCAGCTACCGGCCGGTGATCGTGCTGTTCCTGTTGACCGCCTTGATGGCGATCGGGGCGAGCTATGCGGTCACCGGCAGCGCTTTGACATTGCGGGCGGCGGAGTGGTTCATCTCCTTCTCGATGGTGGTGCTGGCGCTGCTCAAGCTGCAGGACGTCGAGCGCTTCTCGACCATGTTCCTGAACTACGACCTGCTGGCGCGGCGCTGGGTGCCGTACGCCACCCTCTATCCTTATGCCGAAGCGATTTCCGGCGTGCTGATGATCGCCGGCGTGCTGACCTGGCTGTCGGCGCCGATCGCGCTGTTCATCGGCACGATCGGCGCGGTGTCGGTGTTCAAGGCGGTCTATGTCGACAAGCGCGCGCTGAAATGCGCCTGCGTCGGCGGCGCGAGCAAGGTCCCGCTCGGCTTCATCTCGCTGACCGAGAATCTGATGATGATCGCGATGGCGGTCTGGATGGTGCTGGGCGCGGCCGGGGCCGTGGGTCTGCACTGACCGACCGGTCAGGCGCGCGCGGAGGCTGGAGGGAAAAGCCAGCGGGCGACAATCACGGCCAAGCCGGCGCCGAAAAACTGGGCGATGACAAAAGACGGAACGTCGTGGGGCGCGATGCCGGCGAAGGTGTCGGACAGGCTGCGGGCGATCGTGATCGCCGGATTGGCGAAGCTGGTCGACGAGGTGAACCAGTAAGCGGCGGTGATGTAGAGCGCGACACTGGCCGGTACCCAGTCGGGCCGATGGCGGACCGTGCCGAGGATCGTCAGGATCAGGCCGAAGGTGGCGATCGCCTCGCCGGTCCACTGGCCAAGCCCGGTGCGTGCCCGGACCGACAGCTGCAGTGTCGGAAGCTCAAACATCAGGTGTGCGGCGAAGGCGCCAGCGATGCCAAAGACGATCTGGGCCGCGGCATAAGCGGTGGCGTCGCGCCAGGTAAGCTCGCGGCGGACGGCGAAGACCATGCTGACCGCGGGATTGAAATGCGCGCCCGAGATCGCACCGAAGATGGTGATAAGCACGAACAGGATCGCGCCGGTCGCGAGGGTGTTGCCGAGCAGGGCGATGGCGTCGTTTCCGGCCGACAGATTATCGGCCATGATCCCGGAGCCGATCACGGTCGCGAACAGGAAGAAGGCGCCGACGCCTTCCGCAGCCAGCCGGCGAGGAAGTGCGCCGATCTCCCGGGCCGGCTCGGGAATCCGGTCAGCCACTCTGTCCTTCCCGCCCCGGCATGGAGCCGATCTCATTCAGGCGCGCCCGCAATGTGGGCTCATCGAGGGCATCGAACGGCAAGGCGACGAAGGCGCGGATCCGGTCGCGCAGATAGGACAGCGCCGCCTCGAACGCGGCGCGCTGACCCGGTCCTTCGACCGCCGCCGGGTCGTCAACGCCCCAATGGGCTGTAGCGGGTCGCCCTGGCCAGACCGGGCAGGTCTCGCCCGCGGCATTGCCGCAGACGGTGACGATGAGGTCGATCTGCGGCGCGCCCGGCGCGGCGAATTCGTCCCAGCTCTTGGAACGGAAACGGTCCGTTTCGAAGCCGAGATCGTCGAGCAAGGCGAGCGCCATCGGATGGACCTGCCCCTTTGGCCGGCTGCCGGCCGAAAAGGCGCGGAAGCCGCCTTCGCCTTCCTGCTCGAGCAGCGCCTCCGCCAGGATCGAGCGGGCGGAATTGCCCGTGCAGAGGAACAGGACGCTGCGTGGGCGCCTCATGCGATCGACTTCGGCACGCAGCATTTGTCCTCGGGCAGGCCGGCCGCGAGCGTGCCCAGCGCTGGGCCCTCGCCATAATGGGTCGCCTCGCCGTCGGTGAAGAAGGCTTCCCAGACGAGGCCGTCCGGGTCGGAGATCCAGCTCTTCTCACTCTTCGCATAGCAGCAGGTGGTCCGGCCTTCGTCGAGCACCGGACGCTCCGCCGCGCGGAGCCGGCCGTAGACTTCGCCGAGCTCGTCGACGGACTCGGTCTGCACGCCGAGATGCTGGATGCCGCTTGTCGCATGCTGGCCGGCGGAGATCGCGAAATTCACCCGCGGATCGTCGAGCATCCATTTGGCATAATCGTCCTTTCGGACGGTCGGCTCGGCCGCGAACAGGGTCGAATAGAAACGGATCGACTGGTCGAGATCCTCGACCCCGACATGGACGTGCAGGCGCTTCATGCTTCATTCCTTTCCAGTTCCGGCTCGGCGTCGCAGGCGCTGGAAGCGCAGCCCGTGCCGCCGCAGCAATTCTCCATGAGATAGCCGACGAGGCCGTTCATCGCGGCATAATCGGCGGAGTAGATGAGCGACCGGCTCTGCCGCTCCTGGCGGATCAGTCCGGCCCTGGTCAGCTGCGAAAGATGGAAGGACAAGGACGAGTTGGGCAGGCCGAGCGCCTCGGCGATCGCGCCGGCCGGCATGCCCTGCTCACCGGCCTGGACGAGCAGGCGGAACAGCGCCAGCCGGTGTTCCTGAGCGAGCGCGCCGAGCGCGGCAATGACGGTCGAGCTGTCCATATCCAACCTTTCGATGATTCTCGAAATACGGCCGCGGCACGGGCATGTCAACCATGATTCCAGAAATATCGAAATATTGTCTAAACCGCTCGAGGCGAAGCGATGACGCCCGCCGGCTCAGGACCTGACGGGCGTCATCAAATTCAACCGAAAAAGCGGTCTGGCGGGCGCCGCCTAGAGGCTGGCGGCGGTCGGGCGGACGATGACCTCGTTGACGTCGACCCCTTCGGGCTGCTCCAGCGCGAAGCGGATCGCGCGCGCGATCGCGTCGGGCGTGAGCGACTTCTTTCGCCACTCCTGGAGCGCCGCGGCGACGCCCTGGTCGGTGATGTCGTTGCCGAGCTCGGTGGCGACGACGCCGGGCGAGATGATCGTCGCGCGGATATCGTCATGCTCCTGGCGGAGTCCTTCGGTGATCGCCCAGACGGCGAATTTGCTGGCGCAATAGACCGCGCCGGTCGGCACGACCATGTGGGCGCCGATCGATGCGACGTTGACGACATGGCCCGAACGCTGCGCCTGGAAGCGCGGCAGCACCGCGGCGATGCCGTTCAGCACGCCGTGGATATTGACGTCGATCATCTTCTTCCACTCGTCGCGCTTCAGCGCCGCGAGCGGCGACAGCGGCATCACGCCGGCATTGTTCACCAGCGCGTCGACCCGCCCGAAGCGCGCATCGGCGGCGGCGACGAAGGCGTCGAAACTGTCGGCGTCGGCGACGTCCAGCTCCTGCCACGCCACGTTCGGGCCCAGCTCCTCGGCCAGAGCCGCCAACCGGTCGGTGCGGCGGGCGCCGATGAACAGCTTCGCGCCGGCCTGCGCCAGTTCCCGGACGGTGGCTTCGCCGATGCCGCTCGAGGCGCCGGTGACGAGTATAATCTTGTCGGTCAATCCAGTCATGATCGCTCCTCCATATTGGTGAGCCGGACATGGCGCAGGCGGCGCGGCACGCGGTAGACCGATCGCCCGCAGGTCTTGCACGATCCTCCGGAAATTGGCGCCGACGGCTTGCGCGCCTCCCGCGAGCGATGGCAATTGGAGGCATGGACAGACTGGACGAACTGAGCGGGATCATCACGCGGCACGCACCGACAACCGGTATGTACGGCACGGCCCTTCCCTGCCTGTCGCTGTTCCGGGCCGACCAGCCGACCCTCCCGATCCCCTCCGTCTACGAAGCCAGTTTTTGCCTGATTGCCCAAGGCGCGAAGCGCGTATCGATCGGCGACCGCAGCCTCGTCTACGATGCCGCGCACTATCTCGTCGTGTCGGTCGATCTACCGATGGCCGGGCACATCATCGAGGCGCGGCCGGATGCGCCCTATCTCTGCTGCAAGATCGATCTCGACCTGGCGGCGCTCGCCGACCTGATCATCGAGACGGGCGGCGCGAGCCGGCGCGGCGCCTTTCCCGCGGTGGCGGTCTATCCGAGCGACCCGGACCTGGTCGATGCCGCCTGCCGGCTGGTGAAATTGCTCGACCAGCCCGGCAACATCCGCACACTTGCGCCGCTGATCGAGCGCGAGATCCTGTTTCGGCTGCTCAGCGGTCCGCACGGACCGACCCTGCGGCACCTGGCGGCCGCGGACAGCCATCTGAGCCAGGTCAGCCGCGCCATCGCCCATATCCGCGCCCGCTTCCGCGACCAGCTTCGCATCCGCGAGATCGCCGCCGCCGCCGGCATGAGCGAATCCTCGCTGCACGAGCATTTCAAGGCGATCACCCGGATGACTCCGCTCGAATATCAGAAGCAGCTGCGCCTGCAGGAGGCGCGCCGGCTGATGCTGATCGAAGGCGCGAGCGCCGGAGCGGCCGGCTTCGCCGTGGGCTATGAGAGCCCCTCCCAGTTCAGCCGGGAATATCGGCGGCTGTTTGGCGCTCCGCCGCGGCAGGATCTCGATCGGCTGCAAATGGGGCAGGACTATCTGAGCGCCGCCTGACCAAGCCGTCGACGTCGGCGCGGGAACGTGGGCTCATAGGACGAAGGGCCGCCCCTTTCGGGACGGCCCTTCCATTGTCTGGCCTGACGGACAGCTCAGCCGAGCCGGGACCCCGCGCAGGAGGTCGAGCCCATGCAATCTGCCGCGTTCGGCGCGTGACAATGAGACATCAGACCACCTCCTTTCAAACGTTGACGTTGATCGGGATGTGGGTTGCCGTCGCTGTCATTCAACCTCCAACCGTCTGAAATTTCAGCGATTGTCCGCATTTGTCAGCACCGCGGGCCAATTGGCGTTGCCGCGGGCGATGGCGCCGGCGACGTCCATCTCCCACAGCTCCTTCGCGCGGGCGTTGAAGTTGAGGTAGAGGCGGCCGTCGACGATCCGCCAATAGTCCGGATCGCCGGGGGCGATGTAATTCTGGCTGATCGCCCAGGCGCAATAGCCGCCATAGGCCGGGGCATAGGACTGGGGATTGGCGGCGAACAGGGCGAGCGCCTCGGCCGAGGCGAAGCGCCAGGTGGCGCCGTTCCAGCGATATTCGTGCGCCGCCACGCCCCGCACCGCCCGACCCGCGGTGAAGAAGGCGGTCGGATCGTAGCCGCGGATCGCGAGGCCCTGCGCGTCGGCGTTGACCGGCGGGGCCGGATCCGCGGCGACGGTCGGCGCCGCCGCGGTCAACAGGCCGAGGGCAAAGGCGAAGAGGACGAGAAAGCGACGCATCGGGGAACTCCGTTGACGGGTTGAGAAAGGGATTCAGGGAATGCGGACGAGCCGGTCGAGCGCGGCGCGGCCGCCGCCGAGCGCGATCAGCGGGATGGCGAGCCCGGCCCAGCTCAAATGGGTCGGCCACGCGTCGGGATAGACGAAGACCTGGATCACCAGGGTCATCGCCAGCAAAGCCGCCGCCGAGAGCCGGGTGAACAGGCCGAGCAGCAAGAGGATCGGGAAGAGATGCTCGGCGACCGTGGCCGCATAAGCGGCCTGGACCGGCGGCAGCAGCGGCAGCGCATAATCATTCTCGAACAGGAAGAAGGTCCCGTCGGTGAGGGTGAACCAGCCTTCGACCTTGGTGCGGCCGGACTGGAAGAAGATGGCGGCGAGGCCGAGCCGCTGGACGAGCAGGATCAGGTCCATCGGCAGCAGCTTCGCGCCGATGCGGGCGAACAGGGCGAACGGACCGCGCGCGGGCGCGGCCGGGGCTTCGGCGATCGTGGCCATGTCAGGTCCTTTCGAAAAAAGGCGGCTTCAGGAAGGCGCCGCTGGTGACGAGGGAAGCGAACAGCTCGGAGAAGTCGGTCTCCGGATAGATGTCGGCGACCGCGGCGGCGGACTGGCCGACGCTTTCGCCGAGGCGCAGGCCGGACAGCAGCCGGTGCGCCGGCGCGTCGATCAGCGCCGCCTCGACCGCGTCGCGCGGCCGGGTGAACAGGGCGCCCTCGGCGCGCCATTCCGGCGCCAGCGTGTCGAAGCCGTCGTGGTCGCGATGGGCGAGCCAGATCGTCATCGCCGGGCTGCGCAGCCAGGCGAAGCGCGCCGCCGGGTGGAGCGGCAGCCGCAGCGCCATCAGGCCGGACATGCCGATCCGGGCGAGGTCGCCGAGGTCGAGCGGGTCGGCATCCGGGGCGAGATGCGCCTCGGTCGCCAGCCGCTCGAGCTCGGCGACGCCGGCGAGATAGGGCAGCTCCGAGGTCCAGGGCTGCTCGCCCAGGAAGGATGCGAAAGCGGCGCCGTAATCGGCCAGGACCGGGCTTTTCGGCGGATGCGCGCGCGAAAAATCGAAGGCGAGCGCGTCGAACGCTTCCGGCCCGACGATCTCGGCGGTGACCGGATAGGCCGCACGCAGCGCCTCGATCAGGCCGATCACGCAGGTGTTGCGATAGACGGCGAAGCCCGGCTGGCGCTCGAGGGCGCCGCGCCGGGTCGCGCGATCGAGCGCGCTGGCGAAGGCGAGCTGGAAGGTGGCGAGGTCAGGCATAAGCTACCATCTTTCTCGGGGCGCGGAGGATCGCGGCGGCGCGGCCCCGCTCGTCCATCAGTTCGGCGAAGCCCGGCAGATTGCCGTCGCGCTCGATCAAAGTCGGAAGAGGTCCGGCAAGCGCGACGAGATAGTCGAACAAGGCCCAGACGCGTTCGTCGACCGGTGCGTCGTGGCTGTCGATCAGCAAGGCGGCGCCATGTTCCGGGTCGGCGCGATGGCCGGCTAGGTGGACCTCGCCGATCGCGTCGAGCGGCAGCGCGTCGACATAATCGACTGGATCGAAGCCGAGATTGTTGGCGCTGACGACGATGTTGTTGACGTCGACCAGCAGGCGGCAGCCGGTGCGCTTGACGAGCTGGCGCAGGAAGTCGGTCTCGCTCCAGTCATGGCCGTCGAGGGCGACGTAGAGCGACGGATTCTCGATCAGGATCTGGCGGCCGAGCGCATTCTGGACGATGTCGATGTTGCGGCCGATCCGCAGCAAGGCCTCGGTGGTGCGCGGGAAAGGCAGCAGATCCGGGAAATGGCGGTCGTCGCCGCGCGACCAGGCGAGATGCTCGGACAGCAGGAACGGCTCGAACCGGTCGGCGAGCATCTTCAGCCGGGCGAGATGGGCGCGGTCGGGCTCGGCCGCGCCGGCCAGCGACAGGCCGACGCCGTGCAGCGAGAGCGGGCGATGGTCACGCAGCGCCTCGAGCATTTTCAGGCGCGGGCCGCCGGCGACCATGTAATTTTCCGGGTGGACCTCGAACCAGAGCCCCGCCGCCGGCGCGGCGAGCGCCGCTTCGAAATGGATCGGCTTGAAGCCGAGGCCGGCGGTCGGGACCATGGTGTGTCTCCCTGGAAGCCCTCCCCCTTGATGGGGAGGATCGTGGCGGTGGCCTTCTTGAGTTCCGAGCGGGTGGAGACGCTTCCCCACCCCCCACCCCTCCCCTGTAGGGGAG
>JAYRLF010000599.1:0-1568 GCA_041905385.1 Allosphingosinicella sp. | reverse complement strand
CCGGACAGGACTTCGGCTCGCGGGGCGAGCAGAACCTGCTCATAGTGCCCGATTTTTCGCGCCTCGCTCCGGGAGCCCTATTGGCCGATGCGCAACCGGTAGGCACCGGTGCCCTCGCCAACGGCGCTGACGCGGATCACATATTCGCCGGCCTCGTCGGCCCGGAACAGCAGCATCGAGTTGAGGGCGCCGCCGCCATCGTCGTCGCTCGCGACCGGATCGCCGTCGCGGTCATTGCCGCGGAACACCGACACCAAAGTGTCGAACGCGCCGTCGACGCGGATGATCGCTTCCTCACCGGCGCCGAGGAACAGGCTGTAATCGTCGCTCGGGCCGCCGGTCGGCTCCGGATCGCCTTCCGCCAGGCTGCCGTTCACGGTCGTCCAGGTCATCGTCCGCGGCGCCATCTCGATCGCGGTCGCCGGCGGCAGCGGCGGCAGTTGCTCAGCGCGCAACGTATAGCCGCCGCGGCCGTCCTCGGCGAAGGCGCGCACCCGCAAGGTATAGGTGCCGGCCGTCGCCGGGGCATGGATGATGCGCGAGTTGAGGGCGCCGCCGGCATCGTCATTCTCGGCGATCGGCTCGCCGCCGCCATTGCCCGAAAAGAGCTGCAGCACCGGATCGAAATCCTCCGATTCGGCGGTCAGGCGGTAGCGCCGCCCGGCCTCGAGCCGCACGCGATGCTCGTCATAGCGCCGCTCCTCGGCCTGGCTGTCGCTGTCCTCGATCCGGCCCTGGACTGACCAGGGGCGGCTCGGCGCCACCTGGCTCATCGCCGGTGTGGCGAGGAAGGCGGTCGCGGCCGCGAGCACCGAAATCGAATGAAACAAGACGCGCATGAAAATCCCCTTGAGCCCATGATTCGTTACGGGCGGGAATCTAGAAGCAGCGCGCGAGTGCGGACAGTGCGGCACGACGAAAATGCCGGCCGTCGAGACCAGCCGGCGAAGCGGTCAGCCCCGCGCGACGAAAGCGTCGGTGGCGCGGACGAGGCCGTCGAGCACGCCCGGCTCGTTGAACAGATGGCCGCCGTCCGGGACGATGACCAGCTCCGCCTCCGGCCAGGCCTTGTGCAGGTCCCAGGCCGAGACCGGCGGCGTGCAGCAATCGTAGCGGCCCTGCACGATCACCCCCGGGATGTGGCGAAGCTTGTGGGCGTTCGCGATCAGCTGGCCTTCCTCGAGCCAGCCCTTGTTGACCATATAATGATTCTCGATCCGCGCGATAGCGATCGCGAAATCGTCGCTGGTGTGGGTCTCGATCACCTCGGGGCTGGGCAGCAGCGTCACCGTCTCCGCCTCCCACTTGCTCCACGCCTTGGCGGCGGCGAGCTGGACGGCGGGATCGTCGCTGGTCAGCCGGCGGTGATAGGCCGCGACGAAGTCGCCGCGCTCCTCCTCGGGGATTAAGGCGACGAATTCCTCCCATTTGTCCGGGAAGATCTGCGGCGCGCCATGTTCCTGGTAGAGCCAGTCGAGCTCGGACTGGCGGAAGGTGAAGATGCCGCGCAGCACCAGCTCGGTGACCCGTTCGGCATGGGTCTGGGCGTAAGCGAGCGCGAGGGTCGA
>JAYRLF010000176.1:0-8220 GCA_041905385.1 Allosphingosinicella sp. | reverse complement strand
CGCGCTCGAACAGGCTGCGCCAGGCGGCCGCGGCGGCTTCGGATCGGGCGGCCGGCGGCGGGGTGACGGCGAGCTGGGCCTGGGCAGGCGCGACGGCCGCAAACAGCACCAGCCCGACCGATGCGATCGACCTCATCTTCGCCGCCCTTCCGTCATCCTCGGCTGAACCTATCGCGGCTAAGGGGGTAAGTTCATCTTTTCGTGGTGGCGAAGCGGCATGCCGGCTCAATCCATATGCCGGCGGGCCGGGATTCGCGCATTCGCTATGCGTCAGCCACCCGTCACGAACCGGCGCACATCGTCGGCCAGGCGCTGGCGCTCGGGTGCGTCGCGGTACATCATGTGGCCGCCCTCGTAGCAGCGCAGGGTGAAGCGGCCGGCGAGTTGCGGCTCCAGGCGGGCGATCATGTCGTGATTGCCGTCGCACATGTTGAGCGAATCGAAGCGGCCGGCGGCGACGAAGACGCGCGTGTCCGTGTCGACCCGCATCGCCCGCTGCAGCCAGGGCTGGGAGCCGGGCGGGCCGCCGCCGGCCTGGGCGCGCGCCATCATCGCCGGGGTGATCTCGACATGATTGTACTGGAAGCGGGCGCCGGTGCTGCGGCGGTCGGGGCCGGGGCGCGGCATGTAGCCGTCCTCGAGGCCGGTATAAGCGAGGTCGGTGGCGTAGCCGAGGTCGTGGCGGAAGTAGCGCGCGACGGCGGCGGCGCGGCCAGGCTCGTTGGGCTCGTTGCCGGCGATGCGCATGTCGAACGTGTTCAGCACCCGCGCGGCGTCGCCGTCGAACAGGCCGCGCAGATAGGCGCGATTGCCCATCACCAGGGTCTGGCGGTCGATCTGGTCGGGGCGAACGCCGGTGAATCGGGCGAGGTCGCGGGCGATCGCCTCACGCTCGGCGGCGCTCAAGCGGGCGACACGCTCAAGCGCAGGCTGGTAGGTGCTGCGCGCCCAGTCCGCCGCCTGCCGCAGCGTCGCCTCGCGGTCGCGCATCAGATCCGGGGCGAGGCGGCGGTGGTGGAAGGCGGCGGCGGTGCGGGCGGGGACGAACATGGCGTCCGAGAAGCTGTCCGGCATTTGCGAGCCCGGAATGCCGCCCGAGATGAGCAGCACGCCGGCCAGGTCGGTCCCTTCATTGGCGAGCAGCTCGGCGACGCCGCCGGCGCGCCAGGTGCCGTAGCTCTCGCCGCCGACATAGAGCGGCTGGTCCTCGCCGCCGAAGCGGGCGCGCCAGGCACGGATGAACTCGGCGGTGACGGCGAAATCGCCGAGCACCGAATAGAATTCCCGGGCGGCGTCGGCACCTTCGGGCCGGCTGAAGCCGGTGCCGACCGGATCGTAGAAGACGAGATCGCTGTGGGTGAGCAGGGTCTCGGCATTGTCGACGAAGGCGGCGCCTTCGAGCCGGCGCGGGCCGAACATCTCGGTGTGGAGCAAGGTCGAGCTGGTCGTCGGCCCGCCGTTCCAGAGAAAGGTGACCGGGCGCCGCCGGCCGGGCGGTGAGGGTATCACATAAGCGGTGAAGAAGATGCGGCCGCGCACCTCGCCGCTCTCGTCGTTGCGGATCGGCAGCCGGCCGGTGCGCGCCTCGTAGCGCAGCCGGCCGTTCGGTCCACGAATCTCGTGCCGGGTGACGACGATGCGCTCGTCGCCTTGCGCCAGCGGCGCGAGATCCTGGGCCGCGACAGGCGCAGCGGCCAACCCCAGGCAGAGCAGGGCCAGCCGGAAGAGAATGGAGTGCACGGCGCTCAGCTGTCCGCATCGGCGGCGAGCACGCCGCGCCGCATCTGGTCGCGCTCGATCGACTGGAAGAGGGCGGTGAAATTGCCCTCGCCGAAGCCTTCGTCGCGCTTGCGCTGGATGAACTCGAAGAAGAGCGGCCCGACCTGGGTCTCGGAGAAGATCTGGAGGAGCAGGCGCGGGTCGCCGGCCTCGGTCGAGCCGTCGAGCAAGATGCCGCGGCGGGCAAGCTCGTCGACCGGCTCGCCATGGCCGGGCAGGCGCTCGTCGAGCATCTCGTAATAGGTCGCCGGCGGGGCGGTCATGAACGGCGTGCCGAGCGCCTGGAGCTTGTCCCAGCTGTCGAGCAGATCGTCGCTGATCAGCGCGATATGCTGGATGCCCTCGCCATTGTAAGCGCGCAGGAACTCCTCGATCTGGCCGCCGCCGGCCTTGCCTTCCTCGTTCAATGGGATCCGGATCTTGTTGTCCGGCGCGGTCATGGCGCGGCTGGTGAGGCCGGTATATTCCCCCTTGATGTCGAAATAGCGGATCTCGCGGAAGTTGAAGATCCGCTCGTACCAGCCGGCCCAATGGGCCATGCGGCCGCCATAGACATTGTGGGTGAGGTGATCGATCGCCTTGAAGCCGGCGCCGACCGGGTGCGGGTCGACCCCGTCCAGATAACGGAAGTCGATGTCGTAGATGGTGAGGTCGCGCCCGTCGGCCGCGCCTTCATAGCGGTCGATCAGATAGACATAGGCGCCGCCGATGCCGCGGATCGCCGGAATGCGCAGCTCCATCGGACCCGTCGTGGTCTCGACCGGCTCCGCCCCGCGACGGATTGCTTCTGCATAAGCGAAGGCGGCATCGCGCACCCTAAAGCCCATGCCGCAGGCCGATGGGCCGTGCTCGGCGGCGAAATAGGCGGCCGGCGAATTGGGCTCGTAATTGGCGATGAAGTTGATGCCGCCCTGGCGCCAGAGGTCGACATCCTTGGACCGATGACGGGCGACACGGGAGAATCCCATATGCTCGAACACCGGCTCCAGCAGGCCCTTTTCGGGGGCGCAGAATTCGACGAACTCGAAGCCGTCGAGGCCAAGCGGATTGTCGTGGGCGGTCATGTCATTCTCCAGTCAGATCCCAAAGTGCGGCCGGTCATGCGCGCGACCGCTCCAGCGCTTCGAGGCCGGCGCGGCGCCCTTCGAGCATCGCGTGGGCCATGTTCATATTCCCCTGCAGCTCCGAATGGCCGAAGCTGATCCGGCCATGCGGCCGGCGAATAGTCTCGGCCGGGGGCGGGTTGCCGTCTCGGCCGTAGAACCAGCCCGGCCCGGGCGCGAGATAGGCATGGCCCCAGCGGTTGAGAACGATGCCGGCAATATCACGGCGGGCATCGAAACCTGAGCTGCCGAACATCTCCTGCATCTGGCTGCGAATCTGCCGCTCATATTCGGCATAGGGCGTCGCCATCAACTGTTGCCGGGCCAGCGATCCCTGTTCGGCCGCGCTCCGGCCCGGAAATAGGAAGGGGATGTAGAAGGTCAGCATCATCGGGCTGTCCGGAGTCAGCGGCGGCCGGCCCGGCTCGAGCGCGAGATTGCGGCGGACGAGGACGTGCCAGCCAAGGCCCTCGAACCAGCGCGCGACGGTGATGCCGAGCCGGTCGAAGAAACGCCAGTTGGTCACGGCGACATTGGCGGTCATCACCGGGCCATAGTTGAACTCGGCATAGGCCGCGGCGTGGGCCGCCGGCAGGTCGCGCACGACGCGGCGGTTCACCCAGCCACCGGTCGCCATCACCACCGCCTTGGCGCGGGCGCGACGGAGCCGGCCGTCGTGGACGTAGGTGACGATGACCGAGCCCGCCGCGTCCGGATCGCCCTCATGCTCGACGCGCACCGCGGTCGACGAGAGCCGGAGCCGGACCGGGGCGCCGGCACGGTCGAGCCGATCGAAGCGGATGCGGCCGTTGGCGGTGCCGGCGACGCCGGCCGGTCCGTCGATCGAGTCGGGCAGGATGGCGCGCAACATGGTGCGCAATATGGTCGCATTGCCGCCGGGGAAGCAGACCGCCTCGACGCCGTCGACCCGGCTCGGCGCATCGCTGGGCGTGGTGCCGGGCAGGCCGATGCGCTTGGCGGCATAAGCCGAGATGGCGTCGCCGCAGACGCCGAAATCGGCGACCGCGACGAACGGGTCGATATAGCGGGCGACCTCGTCGCCATAGCCGAGCCGGTCGAGCAATTGCTTGTACGACATCGAATCGAGCCAGCGGTCCGCGTCGGCCTGGCCAGAGACCTGGTCGCGGCGATTATGGGCGAAATCGTCCATCTTGCGCTGGACCTCGGCCGTCCAGGGCGTGTTGGCGAAGCGCGCGGCCAACGGGTTCTTCACCCAGCCACGGCCGCGGAAATAATAGCCGACGTCATAATCCTGCTCGGCCATCATCGGGATGTAGTGATCGTCCGGAATCCGGCTGCGATAGCCGCCGCCGCCGAGCGCCTCGAGCTGGTAACCCATGGGCAAGCCGAGCTCGCGATAATAATTGCCATAGGTCTCGTAGCGGCTGCCGGCGAGGTCGATCTTCGGAATCAGACCGGCATTCGAGCCCTGCGGACCGACCAGCCGGTGGCCGTTCACCTCGATGTCGTTCTGCTTCGCCTCGCCGCCGATCATCGGGTGATTTTCGAGCAGCAGCAGGCGCTGGCCGGGACGCGCATTCTTGTGGAATTCATAGGCAGCGGTCAGGCCGGAAAAGCCGCCGCCGACGACGATGACGTCGTAGCTCTCGTCGATCGCCGCCCGCGCTTCGTCATCATGGCGGCCGTCGCGGATCTGGTGGGCGGCGTCCCGCACCGCTTCGGTATTGCCGTTCGACCAGGCATAATCGCCGACGCCGCCAAAGCCGGTCCAAGCCGAGCCGGACGGTTCGAGCGCCGTACCGGCGCCAACATTGCCGGACGGCCGCCCGCAGCCTGCAAGCGCCGCGGCGCCTGTAGCGGCGAGCACGCCGTTGACGAAGTCTCGCCGCGTGATGCCGCGGTCCATGCCGAGCGAGCGTTTCATCGGCCGCACCGCACGTCGGCAATGCCGGGCACCCGCTCCCATTGCCATGCCGGCACCGTCTCGCCGCGCGGCAGATAGGAAATGGTCAGCGGCTGGCCGTCGCGGCGCAGCTCGAGCCGGAGCAATTGCGTCTGGTTGCCCTGGATCCCGTCCTGCGGGACCGGGCGGGTGATCTCGTCGCCATTGCGCAGTCCGGCCTGCTCGGCGGTCGAACCGGCGATCAGGCCGCGGACGACGCGGCGCGGCTCGGTCAGCACGGCCGGTTCGAAGCCGAGCTGGTAACGGCGGAGCGGCCGGCTGGTCCGGCGGAAGCACGGGCCGAACGCGTCCGACGCCGGCAGCGGCTTGCGGCCGGCGAGCATGGCCCGGAAATCGGCGACCGCGCTCTCGCCGAGCTCGCGGCGGAGGAGATCCTCCCAATCCGCATTGGAGAGAATCGTGCCGCTGCGCTGCCGCTCCAGCATCTCCAGCATCAGATCGTCGAGCGAGCGGCGGCCGCGCGAGGCCTTGCGCAGCTGGTCGTCGACCGTGACGAAATAGAGCGACCCGCGATCATAAGGGAGGGTGCGAATCCGCGTGTCGGCCCAGAAGCGCGCCGGGATCTCGCTGTTCGGGGTCTCCGCCATGATGCTCGTATAGTAGCGGGCGGCATACATATTGAGGTCCCGCAGGAAATCGTCGGGGCGGATCAGGCCGGAGCGAAGCGCGAGGGTTCGGGCGTAGAAGACGGCGAGGCCTTCGTTGAACCAGGCAGAATCGAGGCCCGGAGGGTTGCCGATCGAAGGCTGGAATGTGTGGAACATCTCGTGCGCCAGCGTGATCTTCAGCTCCTCGGGATCGGTGGCGGGCCCGAAGGTCGCGACGAACGATCCGTGCAGCCCGACGCCGCCGCCGGCATTGACCGGATTGTGGCGCAGGAAGACGCCGTAATTTTCCGGCTCGGGCGGGCGGAAGACGGTGAGGAAATGGCCGTGGAGCTGGCCGGTCCAGGCCATGAGCGCGCGCGGATCGAAGGGCGGTGTCCCTTGCCAGGCGGCGAAGAAGGGTCCGGTCTCATAATGACCGATCCGGCCGGCCATGAAGAAGCTGCGCGAGAGCCGATTGAGCGGCTGCGGCGTCGGCAGCGTCACGTCGCCCGGGCCGAAGCTGCTGGTCGCGGCGGCGCCGGACGGCAGGCCGGACAGGTCCCAATCGACCGACATGCGGACGTTCTGGGTTACGGGAGGCAGCAGCAGGAAGGTAGAGCCAGCGCCGGAAAAGGCGCCGTCCTGGGCCCGCAGCTCGAGCGGTGGCGCCGCGCCGCGGGGCGCTGTCCGGCCGCTGATCGGCGCCCGATAACGGAAGACCACCTGGCCCTGGACCGGCCGCGCCGGCAGCCAGACCCGCTTCTGCGCGGCGCCCTCGCCCTCGGTCCGCGCCGTGACCGGAAGTGCGCCGCGCTCGTCACTGGCCGACACGGCCTCAACGCTGGCGGCGACCGTCTCGACGTTGCTCACGACCAGGGGAAGCTCGACCAACGCCCGGTCAGGACCGGCCGCCTGGCGCTCCATGGTCAGTGCGATGTCGATCGAGGTGACGACGCCGGCGGCGTCTGCATTGGGACGGAGGCGCAGGTCGAATTGGGGCGCGGCCTGGCGGCCCGAGGTCTGAGCCAGTGCGACCGAGGCAGAGATCAGGCACAGTCCGATGGCGAACGTCCGGCTAGAGCGCATTGCGACTATCCTCGGTCTGGTGGGGCGGCGCGGTTCGGTCCTTCATCGGATTAGAACCTGCAATTCTCGGTCGCCATTCCGGCATTGTCGACGAAGCGCCAATGCTCGACCGCGGCGCCGCGCGGAAGATAGGTGATCGCCTGCTCGGCGCCATCGCGGCGGAACCGCAGGGTCATGGTCGCTGCAGGATCGGCGGTGACGTCGCGCAGGTCGGTATA
The DNA here is from genome assembly GCA_041905385.1 of Allosphingosinicella sp. Taxonomy (GTDB): domain Bacteria; phylum Pseudomonadota; class Alphaproteobacteria; order Sphingomonadales; family Sphingomonadaceae; genus Allosphingosinicella. The sequence continues at coordinate 1,502 of JAYRLF010000176.1, read as the reverse complement.
GTCGAGGATCACGTCGCCGTTGCGCAGGCCGGCGCGGGCGGCGTTGGAGCCGGGCCGCAAATCCTGCACGATCGCGGCGTCATTGAGCGAGCGGCGGGCGAAGCCGAGGTCGAAGATCGGCCGCGCCTCGCGGACCGCGGTGAAGCAGGGACCGAACGCGCCTTCGGGCGGGATCGCCGCGCCGGAGGTCATCCGCTGGAAGTCGCGCTCGGCGGCCTCGCGGCCGATCTCGGCGCCGACCAGCTCGAGCCAGACCGGTATGCCATAAGGCTGGTTCGCCACCTGGCGGGCGCGGATCGCGCGGACGACATCGTCGAGGCTCTTGCGGCCGCTGGAGGCGCGGCGGATCGCCGCGTCGGTCTGGGCGAGATAGAGGAAGCCGCGGCCATAGGGGATCTGCTGGACGAACGGGTCGCTCCAGAAGCGCTGCGCCGCCTCTTCATTGGTCAGGGCGCGGAAGGGATGGGTGTAGTAATTGGCGGCGCGCTGATTGACCTCGCGCAGCAGGCCGGCGCGGTCGAGCAGGCCGGCGCGATAGGCGAAGACGAGCGAATAATATTCGGCCGCGCCCTCGCTATACCAGGCGGTGTCGCCATGCTCGCCCTGCATGGCCGGCCAATTGTGCGCCATTTCGTGCGCGAGCAGCTCCTGCAGCTGGTCGACGGTCGGGCGGCTCGGCGGATGATAGCCGAACATGAAGGAGCGGGCGGCGCCGGTCCCGCCCTGGCCTCGATAGGGATGCTGCCGGATGAAGACGCGGTAGGAGGAATTCCGGTCGTCGAAGAAGGCCGACATGGTCTCGTACATGCGGGTGATCCGGCGCGCGAGCTCCTCGATCGCGAAGGGCGGCTCGGCCAGCCAATAGACGCCGAACCGGCCGGTCTGCTCGGGATAGCGGCGGACCGGCCCGGCGGCGTAGTAGGAGAAAGCGATCTGCTGGGCCGGGCCGACCGTCTCGACCCGACCCTCGCCCAATGACCAGATGCCACGCGAACCGGCCGGCATCGCGTCCAGATCCCAGTCGACGGTGACGCGATAGGGGCCTTCGCGGACCGGCAGGGCCAGGAAACTGATGCCGGCGCTCATGAAGCCACCGGCCTCCGCGCGCATGTCGAACAGGGGACCATTGTTGGTGGTGGCGCTCACAGTCCGTGGCCGGGCGGCGTAGCGGATGACGACGTCGCCCTCGGTGGCGCGCGAGACGTTGTAGCGGCGATATACGCCTTCGGGGCGCGGTGCCTCGTCCTGCTGGGTGAGCGCGAGCGGGCCGCGCGCGTCGCGCACGTCGATGTCGCGCGCCTGATAGGCGGCGGTCGGGATGCCGACGATCGTCACCGGCAGGCGCAGCAGGGTGCCGCCGGCCTCGACCTGCGGCGCCTGCAGCTCGAGCCGGACCTCGACCCGGGCGACCGTGCCGCCTTCCGCGACCGGGCGCATGTTGAGCTTGAGGGATGGTGGCGGCCCCGGCTGAGCGGATGCGGTGTTTGCGCCGACCATCGCCG
>JAYRLF010000598.1:0-1571 GCA_041905385.1 Allosphingosinicella sp. | reverse complement strand
ATCTCGTCTTCGAGCCGGACGGAGCGATGCTGCGCCTGCCGGCCAACCTGCTCGTCATGGACCAGGCCAGCGTCGACACCTATCGCCGGCGCGTCGCCGCCTCGCCGGACAATGAGTTCGATTTCCGCGGCACTGCCTGGCTCGGCCGCAATCGCGAGATCAGCACCGCGGTCTCGGCGCGTGCCTTTCGCGACGTGCGCCGCGCGCCGCCGTCGCAGGCCCGCAGCCAATATATCGGCTTCGGCGAGAATTTGCCGGCCGCCGGCTTCCTGCGCAGCGGCGGTTCGACGCGAAGCGTCGCCGCCGATCCGAACGACTGCTCCTGGTCGCTCGCGGCATGGGGCCGGCCGATCTCCTCCGCCGAGCTGCTCGTCGCCCGGCGTTCGCTCGGCGCCGGCGAAGCGGCGTCCGAGATCGTCACCGGCCGCGCCTTCACGGACACCGCCATTCTCGGCCGTGAAGACCTCAACCAATATCGCATCCTCCATTTCGCGACCCACGGCCTGGTCACCGCGCCGCGCGCCGAATGTCCGACCCGGCCGGCGCTGCTGACCAGCTTCGGCGGTGAAGGCTCGGACGGGCTGCTCACCTTCGGCGAGATTTTCGACCTGCGGCTCGACGCCGACCTGATCGTGCTGTCGGCCTGCGACACGGCCGGACGGGCCGGCCTGACCGCCACCCAGGAGGCGGGCCTCACCAATGGCGGCGATTTCGCTCTGGACGGGCTGGTCCGGGCTTTCGTCGGCGCCGGCGGCCGGCTCGTCGTCGCCAGCCACTGGCCGGTGCCCGACGATTACAATGCGACCCAGCGCCTGATTTCCGGCCTGTTCACGGCGCCGCCCGGCACCAGCGTGGCGGCCGCGCTGCGCGACGCCGAGCACGCCCTGATGGACGATCCGGACACCTCGCATCCTTATTATTGGGCCGGATTCGCGATCGTCGGCGACGGCACCGCGCCGGTGCTGCGCGCGGAGACGATCCGGACGGCGAGCGCCGATTGAACCTTCTCTGAGACCGCTCGTTTCGCTTCCGGTTCCAGGGTTGGGGAGCGGGGTTGAGAAACAGGCAGATTCTGCTGGCAGCCGTAGCCGTGGGCGCGCTCGCGGCAGGCGCTGCCGCGCAACCTCAGGCCCCGTCCCCCTCCGAGCCGATCGTCAGTGACTCCCAGTTCGAGGAAGCGCTGCCGCCGCTCGATCCGGCGCTGCAGGCGCCGCTCGAGCCGATCGAAGGCATCGCGCCCGACACCAGCCCGTTTCCGCCCGTCCCCGGCCCGGTCGAGGACCGGCCGGTCGGCGACCCCGCTCTGTCCGAACCGCTGCCGCCGCTGTCGACCTTCCAGAGCGAGCCGATCCAGGAGGTGACGGGCCCGGAGAATGAGCAGGAAGTGCCGCCGATCCGCTACACATTGGTTGTCGCGGGCCTCGAGGAGGTCGAGCTGGAAGGCCGCTTCCGCAACCTGTCTGCGCTCGAGGACGCCGAAGGCGAAGCGGTCAACGGTGCGATGGTCGCGGCCCGCGCCGAGGAGGACGTCGCGCTCGCTGAGCGGCTGCTTCGCTCCGAAGGCTATTATG
>JAYRLF010000175.1:0-8255 GCA_041905385.1 Allosphingosinicella sp. | reverse complement strand
CCGACGCGGTCGGCGGCGCCGGCGGTGCGGCCGGGGGCGTCGGCGCCGCGGCAGGCCGCGGAGGCGACGCGACCGGCGGCTCGGCGGGGGCGCTGCTCACCGTCCGGAACCAGACCACCGACCCCGCCACCGTCACGGTCGGCAGCTTCGTCGCCACCAGCACCGCACAAGCCGGCGCCGGCGGCTCCAATGGCGCGACCTTCTTCGGCCTGACCAACATCGACATCGACCGCAGCAGCGCCACGTTCGGCAGCGTCGACCTCGCCGTCACCGGCGCCGCGCCTTCGCCGTCCGTTGGCCCGACCCTGGTCCGCGTTGTCGGCGGCACCCTGGCCGTCACCTCGGCAGCCGGGCTCGAGATCGATACGACGGGCAACGTCCTGTTCGATCTGATCGGGAGCGGCATCGTCAACGCACAAGCTCTTGATTCAAATGCCGGCGGCACGACGACAGTCCAGCATAGCGGCCGGATCGGAGCGGCCAATACGATCGGCGGCGGCACGCTGAGCTTCACCTCGAACGGCATTTTCACAGCGGCGGCGGGGACCCGGCTTGGCGCGTCGAGCTCGATCAGCGTCAGCACGAACGCCGATGCCGTCCTCGCCGGCCTGATTTTCGCGCCGACCATCAGCATCCGATCGGCCGATATCGACCTGACCTCGACCGGCCAGGTCGGTGACGCGGACAATCCCGGTGCCGTCAATCTCATTGTCGCGCCGAGCGGCCAACAGACCGTGGTCGGCGGCGCGGTCGAAGGCCCCGGCTATACGCTCACCCAGGCAGAGGTCGAACGGATCGAGGCCAGCAGCGTTTCGCTGACCGTACCCAAAGTGAGCACGACTCCGAACCGCATTCCCGACGTCCTGGTCCAGGATCTGGTCATCGCGGGCAGCGAGATCGACGGGCCGGCGTCGGTCACGCTGCAGACCGACGGCATCGCGCGGATCGCCGGAGCGGTCGAATATCGCGGCGCCGCCGCCACCGATTCGCTGACCATCAGCGCGACGGAGCGGCTCGACGTGATCACGCCGGACGGCAGCATCACGATCCTCGATTCCGACGAGGAGCTGAGCGGCCAGTTGACCCTCACCTCTGCAACTGTGATCGTCGCTTCGTCGGGACTCGCGGCCCAGCTCGCCGCCGACCCGACCTTGCCTGGCCGTGGCGCGGCGCTGCGCACCAATGACGGCCCGGTCAATGAAGCGGGCTACATCCAGGCTGGCACGATCCGGTTCGGCTCGGTCGGCAAGGTTTTCGTGCAGAATACCGGCACCAGCGACTCGTTCAGCGGGCTGACCGTCGGCAGCAGCAGCACAGGTGCGCCAACCCTGATCTTCGAGCTGGCCGGAGGCGGTTCAATTCCGGACATCATCGCCTTCGGGCGCAGCGAAAATGCGGACGGCAGCTTCACCAGCGGCGAAGCCCTGTTCGAGAATGTCGATTTCCGGATCGCGCAAGGGGCGACCTATGACGAATCGTCGCAGTTCAACGGCTGCTCGATCAACACCGGCTGCATCCCGCCGCTGCCGCTGCAGCTGACGAATGCGAGCGTCGTGGTCGGGGCGATCGAACCGAGCGGCGCCGCGACCGCAGCCGAAGAAAGCGAGAGCGAGACGGCCCAGAGTTTCGGCAACAGCTTCGTCGGCCTCGTCGATACCGGCAGTCTCTCGGCGGAGGAGCTGATCGACGAGGCAGTGACGAGCGGCGGCGACAGCAGCCTTTGGGAAGACGAATGCGATCCGGAGGATCCGCTATGCGAGGTTCGAGAGGACAGGCCGGTACCATGATGCGGCCGACGAGCTGGCTTCTTGGCGCGGCCCTGGCCGCCGCCCCGATGGCCGCGACGACGAGCGCATCGGCGCAGTCGATCAGCCTGGCGGACAGCTTCAGGATCGGATCCGGCTCCGGCGTGCTGTGTACCGCGCAATATCGGGGCACCGACCCTGCCGCGACCGGCATGTTCGATCGCGCCTACGCGGTCGTATGCCGCGACGCCGCGACGCCGGTCGGGCAGCTTTATGCACTGCGCTCGGGCGATTCCGACCCGCTGGCCCGATTGACGGCGCAGCGCGCCGGCCGCGCGACCTGCAGCCCGGCGCAGACGCAGCAGATGGAAGGACTTGGCGCGGTCGAGGTCGCGGAGTGCCGGCGGACGGATGCCGACGTCGCCTATCGCGTCTACAGCTGGCGGCGCGGCAATAGTGTTTTCGTCGCCGAGGGCCTGGCCGGCTATGACAGCGCACTTCGCCTCGGGTTGCGGACGCTGGCGAGCGACCGGCTGGTCGACGGCGAGGTCTCGGTCGCGATCACCGAAGCCGGCGACGCCGCCTCGTTCGCCCGCGTCCAGGCGGGCAGCCTCGAGCCGCAGCAGGCGCTGGCCGAAGCCTATCGGCGCAACAATGCCGGCAGCTTCGCGGAAGCCGCCGAGTTTTTCGGCGAACTGCTGCGGCGCGGCGGCGGCATGACCCAGGCCGAAGCCTTGGTCAATCGCGCGCTCCAGCAGTCGAATCTCGGCGAATATGCCGAAGCGGAAAATCTGTTCGGGCGCGCGCAGCCGGGGGCGGAGAGGGATCCGGTCCTTGCACGGATGCTCCGCAACTATCGCGCCATCCATCAGCTGAACCGGGGCCGCACGAGGCAGGCGCTGGCCGAGCTCGATCGGCTGCCGACCAGGACGGCTCAGTCCGCGGCCTCGGTCGGAGACCTGGTGATCGATTCGGCCACATCGGCGAGGCTCAACGCCGAATCGCCGGTTGCACGCCAGCTTGGCGCGGCCAGCTCAGGCCTGCTTCCCGAGGACAAGGCGCAGATCCTCGACGGCCAGGCCGAGCAGTTGCGCGGGACGATCCTTCGGCTGCAGGGACGCAATCGCGAAGCGGTGACCGCGATCAACAATTCCCTCGCCCGTCTCGCGGCGGTTCGCGGCGGCCGCGTCCGCTCGACGATATGGATGCGGGCCCAGCTGCTCGCCGAGCTCGCCTCGATCGCCGAGGAGCGGCGCGACATGGTCGAGGCGGAACGCCAGCACCAGGCCGGCATCGCGCTGATCGCCACCGCCTATCCGGACAGCATTGCCCTTTTGAACGCACAGGCCCGTCTCGCCGGCTTTCGCAGCCGGACGGGGCAGGTCTCGTCGGCGCTGGAGCTGTACGGCCGGATCGTCGACGCGAATGCGCAGTCGCTCAATCCGTCGGGCACATTGCGGCGCACCCTGGAACCCTATTTTGAGCTGCTCTCGCGGCAAACCAGCCCTGAGTCGGTCGCGGCCATGTTCAAGGCCGGCCAGGTGCTCGTCAGACCCGGCGTCGCCCAGACCCAGGCGGTGCTCGCGCGCGAATTAAGCGGCGGCAGCGACGATGCGGCGCGGCTGTTTCGACAGTCGGTCAACCTGTCGCGCGACGTCGAACGCGCCCGCATCGAGCTCGCCCGGCTGGAGGCCGCCGCTTCCCAGGCGCCGGCCGAGGAGGCGCGCGCGGCGGCGCTTCGCCAGCAGCTCGAGGAACGTCGGCAGCAGCAGGTCGCGATCCAGGCGCGGCTGTCCGACTTCCCGCGCTACCGCGTCGTCTCCGGCGCCGCCGTCGACCTGCCGGACCTGCAGGCGCTGCTCGCGCCCGGCGAGGCTTACTACAAGATGGTCGTCGTCGAGGACGACATATACGGGATCTTCGTGACCAGGGATGCCGCGCGCGCCTTCCGCCTCGGCGTCACTCCCGCCGAGCTCGAGACCCAGGTCGATCGGTTGCGCGCGACGATTTCGATCGTCGAGAACAACCAGAGCGTCACCTATCCCTATGACGTCGAGCTGGCCCATCGTCTGTACAGCGCATTGTTCGCGCCGCTCGGCGCCGAGATCGCCGCCACGCGTCACCTGATCTTCGAGCCGGACGGCGCGATGCTCCGGCTGCCGCCAAACCTGCTCGTGATCGACCCCGCCGGGGTTGCGGCCTATCGCCGCCGGAGCGCTGCCCCCGGCGCCGACGCCTTCGATTTCCGAGGCATTGCCTGGCTCGGCCGGGAGCGCGAGATCAGCACCGCGGTTTCCGCTCGCGCATTCCGCGACGGCCGCCGGGCGCCGCCGTCGAACGCCCGCGCCGAATATATCGGCTTCGGGGAGAATCAGCCGATCTCGCTGGTCGCCCAGCCGGCATCGGCAGCGACCCGCCGGTTCGACGAGCGCGGCGACTGCGCCTGGCCGATCGCCGCCTGGAATCGGCCCATTTCCGCCAACGAACTGATGACCGCGCGGCAGCTGATCTCCGGAGCCGGTGGCGGTGCTGGCGATATCCTCTCAGGCGGCGACTTCACCGATACGCGGATCAAGCAGCTCGACAATCTCGACGAATATCGAATCCTCCACTTCGCCACTCACGGACTGGTCGCCGGCCCGCGCGCCGACTGCCCGTCGCAGCCGGCGCTGATGACGAGCTTCGGCGGCGACGAGTCCGACGGCCTGCTGACCTTCGCCGAGATCTTCGACCTGCGGCTCGACGCGGATCTCGTCATCCTGTCCGCCTGCGACACAGCCGCGCGTGCAGGCCAGACGGCGGTGGAAGCCGCGGGCCTAACCGGGCGCGGCGAGTTCGCGCTTGACGGGCTGGTGCGCGCCTTCGTCGGCGCTGGCGGGCGGATGGTGGTGGCAAGCCACTGGCCGGTTCCCAACGACTTCGACGCGACCCAGCGTCTCATCTCCGGCCTGTTCACGGCGTCGCCGGGAACCGGAACGGCCGCAGCGCTGCGGCAGGCCCAGCTCCAGCTGATGGACCAGCCGGAAACGTCGCATCCCTATTACTGGTCCGGTTTCGCGGTCGTCGGAGACGGAGCCGTGCCGGTCATCCGCACCAGCAGCGGGACAACGCGGGGCCGCTGAGAACGCTGCGCCGGCGCCCGCGCCGGCTGATTCTCCCACAAGCGCCCTCAGCTGCGCCGGGGCATCAGGCTCGCGCGATCGATCGACTGAAGGTCGGCCAGTCCGCAAAGCTGCATCGAACGGACGAATTCCGATCGCAGGATCGACAAGGCGTGCCCGACTCCGGCCTCGCCGGCCGCGCTGAGCCCGAACAGATAGGCGCGCCCGATCGAGCAGGCCCGCGCGCCCAGGGCCAGTGCCTTGAGAATGTGGACGCCGCGGCGAATGCCGCCGTCGAGGATGACCTCGAGCTCGTCACCAACCGCCTCGGCAATCGCCGGCAGCGCCTCGAAGGCGGCGGCCGCTCCGTCCAATTGGCGGCCACCATGGTTGGAGACCATCAAGGCGGTGGCGCCGACATCGACGGCGCGGCGCGCGTCGTCGACCGAGAGGACCCCCTTGATCGCAAACGGCCCGTCCCACAACTCGATGAGCTCCGCCACGTCGCGCCAGGTCACGGCCGCGTCGAGCTCGGATGCGATGAACCGGGTCTGCGCCGCGAGCCTCGCGCTGCCGGCATGCCGCGCAAAATTTGGCATGGAAAGCCCGCCGCGTCGCAGGCTGCCGGCCAGCCAGGCGGGCCGCATCAACATGCCGGCCATGCTCGCCAGCGACAGGTTCATGGGAACCCCCATGCCCGCCCGCAGCTCGCGCTCGCGCTTGCCCCGGACCGCCGCATCCACGGTGATGCAGAGCGCGTCGAACCCGGCCTGGCGGCAGCGTTCGACGAGCTCGCGCGTGATGCCGCGATCCTTGAAGACGCAGAGCTGGAACAGCTTGGGTCCGTTGCTCGCCGCGGCGACATCTTCGAGGCTGGTCGTCGCCATCGTGGAAAGGCTGTAGAGGATGCCGGACCGTTGTGCGGCGCGCGCGACGGCGATCTCGCCCGCAGGATGATAAAGGCGCGACGCGCCGGTCGGCGAGCACATGACCGGCCAGTCCAGCTTCTGGCCGAAAAGGGTGGTCGCGGTCGCGACGCGCGATACGTCGACGAGCGCACGCGGCAGCAGCCCCACTTCGTCGAAGGCCGCGACGTTGCGCCGGGCCGTCGTCTCGGTCTCCGCGCCGCCGTCGAGATAGTCGAAAACCGCCGGCGGCAAGCATCGACTGGCCAGGCCGCGCAGGTCGGCGATCGAATGGCATCTGTCGAGACGCCGCGACCGGATCCATCCCGCCATGGCGCTATCCGGCAAAGGCGGTTGCGGGCCGGCCGCGGACGCCGGGCCGACAGACGAACAGTGACCCGGCACTGGGACCCTCGTTCGTCATCATCGCCTCAGTGAGGCCGATCGACCGCGCCACTTCGGGCATGCGCCGGCCAAGGCTGGTGATGAAGAGATCGCTGCCGTCCGGACCGCCGAAGGCGCAGCTCGTCGCGCCCGGCGTTGCGATGCTGACCCTGCGAATGATCCGGCCGTCCGGCGTAAGGCAGCGCACCTCCCCCGCGCCGGTTGCAGCCGCCCACAGATTGCCGTCCCGGTCGACCGTCAGGCCATTGGGCGCGCCATCCCCGCGCGCAAAGGTGACCAGCCTGCTGCGCCCGGACAAGGTGCCGCAGCGGCCGTCGAACCGGAACCGATCGATCGACAAAGTGAGGGAGTCGACGAAGTAGAGAAGTTCGCCGTCGGGGCTCCATTCCAGGCCGTTGCCGATCGTGATCCCATCGAGCATCAGCTCGACGTGCCCGCCGGGGTCGATGCGATAGAGCGCGGAAGCGCCGTGCGCGAAATCGGTCGTCAGCGTCGCCGCCCACAAGCGCCCCTGCGGATCGCATTTGGCGTCGTTGATCCGCGCCCGCGCGCGATCGATGTCGAGCCGCGCGATCCGCGCCTCTCCGCCATCGTCGGCGAGCGCGAAGACCTCGTCACCGCCGGCGACGATCATTCCACCACGCGCGCGCGGCACCACTGCGGCGAGCCGGCGCTCGAGCGCCCAGCGCCGTGTCTCCGCCCAGCCCGCCCCCTCCGCGCGCGCCTCGTGGACCAGCCCGCGCTCCTGATCCACCCAAAGCAATCGCTGCCCGCGCTCGTCCCAGGCCGGTCCTTCCCCGATCAGATCCCGCGCCCGCACCGCCACCTCCGCGACGTCGATCGCCTCTGCGGCAGGCGCGTTCATGCGGTGCCTCCCGCCCTCGCCCGCAAATGCGGGTTGAGGAGGACGGCTCCGGCCGCGGCAAGCGCGATTGTTGCCAGAAGGGTCAGGCCGAGCGCGTAGCCTTCGAACGCGTCGGACATCCAGCCGAGCAGATAGGGCCCGGAGAAGGTGCCGAGATTGCCGGCAATGTTGATGGCGGCAATGCCGGCGGCTGCGCCGACGCCGAACAGGAAGGACGAGGGCAAGGTCCAGAAGGCGACGATCATCCCGTTGAACCCGATCATCGCGACGCACAAAGGGACGACCGACCAGGCCGACGGCAGCAGCATCGCCATGCCGGCGAGGCCGGCCCCGAGCAGCAGGCAGGCCCATGCGACGACCCTCTCCCGCGAGCGCGCGCGATCGGTCCACCAGCCCCACACGGGCAGCGTCAGGCCGCCGACCAGGCCTGGGAGCGCGACCATCAGTCCGGTGCCGACGTCGGAGAAGCCGATCGAGCGGATGATCAGCGGGGTGAAAAAGATCAGCCCTATCCCGGCCGTGCCCACGGCGAGGTTGACGAAGCCGAGCAGCCAGACCCGATGTTCGAGCAGGGCGTCGCGAGCCGACATCCGTCCGCGCGAGGCGGCCTCGATGCCGGATTGCTCGTCGGCGAGGCGGGCAGCGAGCCATGCTTGCTCGTCGGCGGGCAGCCAGACCGCCTGGCCGGGCCGATCGGTCAACAGCCTGAAAGCGACCAGGGCGACGATGAGGGACGGCGCCGCCTCCACCAGGAAAAGCCACTGCCAGCCGGCAAGGCCGAGCTGTCCGTCGAGGGTCAGAAGCATGCCGGACAGCGGCCCGCAGACGACCAGCGCCAGCGGATGAACGAATAGGAACCAGCCGAGGACGCGGCCGCGATAGGCCTCCGGGAACCAGTAGCTGAAATAGAGGATGATCCCCGGCGAGAAACCGGCCTCCGCCGCTCCGAGCGCAAAGCGGACGATCACCAAAGACTCGACATCGGTGACGAAAGCGGTGGCGGCGGAGCTCAATCCCCACAGCACCATGATGAGGCTCAACCAGCGGCGAGCGCCGAACCTGTGCAGCAGCATGGTGCTCGGGAGCGCGAACAGAGCATAGCCGAAGGCGAACGCGCCCGCGCCAAGCCCGAAAGCGGCGCCGGAGAGCCCCAAGTCCGCATTCATCTGCAGTGCGGCGAAACCGACGTTGATCTTGTCCATATAAGCGCAAAGCAGCATCAATCCGGCGAGCG
>JAYRLF010000174.1:0-8301 GCA_041905385.1 Allosphingosinicella sp. | reverse complement strand
CGCGCTGCGTCTGTGCCGCGTTCAGGGAGAAGTGAAATGAAGCCCGGTTGTTGCGATCCCCGCGGCAAACATGCTCAGGCGATCCGGATGGCCGATCGCCCCTGCCCGGAGAACCCAAAGGCATGACGCTCTTCGTCCTCAACGGCCCGAACCTCAACCTGCTCGGCCGGCGCGAGCCGGACATTTACGGCCGCGAGACGCTGGCGGACGTCGAGCGGCTGTGCCGGGCGGAGGCCGAGACGGCTGGACTGGCCATGCGCTTCCACCAATCCAACGCAGAGCATGAGCTGATCGGCTGGATCCACGAGGCCTTCCTCGAGCCGGCCGACGGCATCGTGATCAATCCGGCCGCCTTCAGCCATTATTCCTACGCCATTTACGACGCGCTCAAGGCCTGCGCCTTTCCGATCGTCGAGGTCCATATCAGCGAACCGAAGGCTCGGCCGGAAACCTGGCGCCATCATTCCGTAACCGGAGTCGCAGCGACCGAAACCATCTCCGGCCAAGGCATCCAGGGTTATGCGCTGGCCATACGCGCGATCGCGGCGCGCCTGGGGGCGGCGCGATGAGTCGCACGATCGCCCTCGACGCGCTGCTTCGCGCGACCCCCGGCGCCGCGATCACCGGCGAGATCAATGTCCCCGGCGACAAATCGATCTCCCATCGCGCGCTGATCCTCGGCGGGCTCGCCGCGGGGGAAACGCAAATTGCCGGATTGCTGGAGTCGCGCGACGTGCTCGACACGGCCGCCGCCGTGCGGTCTTTCGGCGCCGAGGTGAGCCGCGACGGCGACGGCGCCTGGCGGATCAGCGGCGCCGCCTGGCGCACGCCCGACGGGCCGATCGACTGCGGCAATAGCGGCACCGGCGTGCGGCTGCTGATGGGTGCCGCCGCCGGCTTCCCCTTGACGGCGACCTTCACCGGCGACGCCTCGCTCAGCAGCCGGCCGATGGGGCGGGTGCTCGCGCCGCTCGGCAAGATGGGCGCGCGCTTCGCGGGCGGCGACCGGCTGCCGATCGCGCTCGAAGGCGGCGGTTTGACGGGGTTGGTTCACGTCAACCGGCCAGCCTCCGCCCAGGTCAAATCCGCCATCCTGCTCGCCGGACTGCGCGCAGAAGGACCGGTCGAGGTGCTCGAGCCGGAGCCGACCCGCGATCACAGCGAATCCATGCTGAAGGCGTTCGGCTGCGACATCACCGTCACGGTGGAGGAAGGCGGCCGCCGCGTCGCGCTCGGCGCTTCGCGCGCCCTCAAGGCGACCCGGATCGACGTCCCCGGCGACCCGAGCTCGGCCGCCTTTCCGATCGTCGCGGCCCTGATCACCCCGGGCTCGGACATCCTCGTGCGCAACGTGCTGATCAATGAGCTGCGGGCCGGCCTGTTCGAGACGCTGATCGAGATGGGCGCCGACCTCGACCTCCCCAACGGCCGCTTCGCCGGCGGCGAGCCGGTCGCCGACATCAGGGCGCGCCACTCCGCGCTGCGCGGCGTGGCGGTGCCGGGCGAGCGGGCGCCGCGCATGATCGACGAATATCCGATCCTCGCCGTTGCCGCCGCCTTCGCCGAGGGCGAGACGGTGATGCATGGCCTTGCCGAGCTGCGCGTCAAGGAGAGCGACCGGCTCGGCGCGACCGCCTCCGGACTCGCAGCCTGCGGCGTCGAGGCGCTGATCGACGGCGACAGCTTGCGCGTGCGTGGCCAGCGGCAGCCTGCCGGCGGCGCGACGATCGCCACCCATGGCGACCATCGCATCGCCATGTCCTTCCTCGTCCTCGGCCTCGCCGGCGAAACGCCGGTCGAGGTCGACGAGCCCGACATGATCGCCACCTCCTTTCCCGGCTTCACCGCGCTGATGCAGTCGCTCGGCGCCGCGATCGGGCCGGTCTGACCATGGCCGGACAAGTCGCCTATCAGGGTGCGCCCGGCGCGTTCGGCGAGGAGGCCTGCCGAACCTTACTGCCCGGCTGGGAGCCACTGGCGCAGCCGAGCTTCGCCGCCGTCGTCGATGCGGTGCAGGCGAAGGTCGCCGAGCGCGGCATGCTGCCCTTGCGCAATTCGGCGGCCGGCGACGTGCCCGGCGTCGAGGCGCTGATCCGCGACAGCGGCCTCGCCGTGTTGTCGCGGCACCGCTTGCCGGTCCGCATGCATCTGCTCGGCCTTCCCGGGACGTCGCTGGCGACGGTCAGCCGGGTTGCGAGCCATCCAATGGCGCTCGCGCAGAGCCGCAAATGGCTGGACGCGTCCGGCCTCGAAACCGAAGAGGCGGCGAACACGGCGATCGCCGCCCAGGCGCTGGTCGCCTCCGGCGATCGCTCCCGCGCGGTCCTCGCTTCGGCCTTCGCCGCCGAGCTGTACGGGCTGGAGATCCTGCGCCGCGACGTTCAAGACCATGAGGACAATGGCACGACCTTCGCGGTGCTGGCGCGCGAGGTGGACCAATGAGCGTCAACAGTTTCGGCCACATGCTGCGCGTCACCACCTGGGGCGAGAGTCACGGGCCGGCGCTCGGCGCCATCGTCGACGGCTGCCCGTCGGGACTCGCTTTGTCCGAGGCCGACATCCAGCCCTGGCTCGACAAGAGGCGGCCCGGCCAGTCGCGCTTCACCACCCAGCGGCGCGAGCCCGATTCGGTCCGCATCCTTTCCGGCGTCTTCGAGGGCCGCACCACCGGCACGCCGATCAGCCTCCAGATCGACAATGTCGACGCCCGCTCGAAGGATTATGCCGAGGTCGAGCGGCTCTACAGGCCCGGCCATGCCGATTATGTCTATGACGCCAAATATGGGGCGCGCGACTGGCGCGGCGGCGGCCGCAGCTCGGCGCGCGAGACGGCGGCGCGGGTCGCGGCCGGCGCGGTCGCGCGGCTGATCATCCCGCGCGTCGCGATCCGGGCCTATCTGGTCGAGCTGGGCGGCGACGCCGTCGACCCTGCCGCCTTCGACGATGCCGCGATCGACGCCAATCCCTTCTTCTGTCCTGATCCGGCCGCTGCCGCGCGTTGGGAGGTGCTGGTCGACGCCGCCCGCAAGGACGGCGATTCGCTCGGCGCGGTGGTCGAATGCGTCGCCACCGGCGTCCCTGCCGGCTGGGGCGCGCCGCTTTATGCCAAGCTCGACGCCGAGCTGGCCGGCGCGATGATGTCGATCAATGCCGCCAAGGGCGTCGAGATCGGCGACGGCTTCGCCGCCGCGCGCGGCCGGGGTTCCGACAATGCCGACGAGATGCGCGCCGGCGCCGACGGCAAGCCGTCTTTCCTCGCCAACCATGCCGGCGGCATATTGGGCGGAATCTCGAATGGAGCGCCGGTCGTCGTCCGGGTCGCGTTCAAGCCGACCTCGTCGATCCTGAAGCCCTTGCGCACGATCGGGCCGGACGGCGCCGAGGGCGAGATCGTCACCAAGGGCCGCCACGATCCGTGCGTCGCGATCCGCGGCGCGCCGGTGGTCGAGGCGATGATGGCCCTGGTCCTGGCCGACCAGATGCTGCTCGACCGCGGCCAATGCGGAGGCGGGCGGTGAGCGAGGCGCGGATCCAGGTCGCCCTCGGCGATCGCAGCTACGCAGTGGCGATCGCGCCCGGCCTGATCGGTCGGATCGGCGACGCGCTCGCCCCTTATGCGCGCGGCGGCCGGGTGCTGCTGGTCAGCGACGAGCAGGTCTGGGCGGCGCAAGGCGGCGCGCTCGAGGCCGGGCTCGCCGCCGCCGGCCTGTCGGCGCAACCCTTCCTCGTCCCCGCCGGCGAGGCCAGCAAGAACTGGGAGATGCTCGGCGTCCTGATCGACCGTCTGCTCGCCCACGGGATCGAACGCGGCGACCATCTCGTCGCCTTCGGCGGCGGCGTCGTCGGCGACCTGGCCGGCTTCGCGGCCGCGATCGTCAAGCGCGGCTGCGGCTTCATCCAGATTCCGACCACCCTGCTCGCCCAGGTCGACTCGTCGGTCGGCGGCAAGACCGGGATCAATGTCGAGGCCGGCAAGAATCTGGTCGGCGCCTTCCATCAGCCGGCCGCTGTATTCATCGATCCCGAAGTGCTGGCGACCCTTCCTCTCCGCGAGCTGCGCGCCGGCTATGCCGAGGTCGTCAAATATGGGCTGATCGGCGATGCCGACCTGTTCGCCTGGTGCGAGACGAACGGCGCCGCCTTGATCGGCGGCGATGTCGCCGCCCGAAGCCATGCGATCGCGGCCAGCGTCAACGCCAAGGCGGCGATTGTCGCCGAAGACGAGCGCGAGACCGGGGATCGCCGCGCCTTGCTCAACCTCGGCCATACGTTCGGCCATGCGCTCGAAGCGGAGACCGGCTTCGGCGACAAATTGCTGCACGGCGAAGCGGTCGCCGTCGGCATGGCGCTCGCCTTCCGCTTCTCCGCGCAGCGCGGGCTTTGCCCGGCCGCCGACGCTTCCCGGCTGGCCGCGCATCTTCGCGCGGCGGGCCTTCCGGCCAGCCTCGCCGACGCGGGCATCGCCGCCGGCGGCCCGGCCCTGGTCGCCCATATGATGCACGACAAGAAGGCGCGCGGCGGCCGGATCCCGTTCATCCTGGCGCGCGGCATCGGCCAAGCCTTTGTCGACTGGACGGTCGATCCGGAGGCGGTCGCCGCATTTCTCGACGCCCCGGCGGCCGCAGCGGCCTAAAATGCGGCCCTTTGCCGAAGTGATCGGCGATCCGATCGCCCATTCCAAATCACCCACGATCCACGGCTACTGGCTCGACGCGCTCGGCATCGAGGCCGACTATCGCCGGACCCGCATATCGGCCGGCAAGCTGGCCGATTTTCTGGCGGAGCGGCGGGCCGATCCCGCCTGGCGCGGCTGCAACGTCACCGCACCGCTCAAGCAGGCGATATTGCCCCTGCTCGACGACGTGCCCGACTGGGTCGCCGCGCTTGGGGCGGTCAATTGCGTGTTGCCGCAATCGGGCGGACTTGCCGGGCACAATAGCGATGTCGACGGAATCGAAGCGGCGCTCGGCGGCCGGAACCTCGCCGGCCGAAGCGCGGTCGTGATCGGGGCCGGCGGCGCCGCGCGCGCCATCACCCATTATCTTGTTCGGCATGACGCGGCAGCGATCCGGATCCTCGCGCGCGATCCGGCACGCGTCGATCCGATCCGTGCCGCCAGCAACGCGCCGGATCGGATCGAGGCGCGGCCGCTCCACGAGGCCGCCGATACGGTCGCGGGCGCGGACCTGATCGTCAATGCCAGCCCGCTCGGAATGGCCCATGCCGACAGCATGCCCGAATCGCTGCTCGCCGCGATCGCCAAGACGGCGCAGGACGCGACCATTTTCGACATGGTCTACGATCCGCTCGAGACGCCCTTGCTCGACGCTGCCCGCCGCCAGGGCCGAAATGCGGTCGACGGGCTCACCATGCTGGTCGGCCAGGCCGACGCCGCCTTCCGGCTCTTCTTCGGGCGAAGGCCGCACCGCGATTCCGATGCCATCTTGCGACAACGGCTCATTGCGTGAGCGTTCCAACTTGGGACTGCGAGAGAGTCCGCTTGATCATTCGCCGCCGCCATTGCAGTCTGACCCCGATTCAAGGCCGAGTGTTCACAACCAAAATCAAAGGGCTGGCCCCTGTCGGGCGGCCCGCGGCGAGGGGTCGAGTATGGGAGAGGGCGCGGAGAACTGCGAACTGACGGAGCTTGTCCAGTTCGCCCAGCATCTGCAGCGCGCACGCCTCGAGCGCGACGAATATATTCCGTCCGAGATATTGGGCGAGCCCGGCTGGTCGCTGCTGCTCGACCTGTTCGTCGCTCATCATGAAGGCCGGCTGGTCAACAGCTCGGGCGCATGCTTCGGCGCCGGACTGCCCCAGACGACCGGGCTTCGCTGGCTCGACAAGCTCGATGTCGCCGGCTTGATCGTCCGCCACCCGCACCCGCGCGACACCCGTTTCGTGATGATCGAACTGAGCCCGGAGGGCGTTCGCCGCATGACGGCGGTGCTGTCGCGGATGGTCGCGAGAATCGCACGAAGCCTCCAGCCCTGGGAGCCCCTGCCCGCGGCCGGCCCGGTGCTGCGCGCCTAGCTATCGGGGCAAGGACGCGCCCGATCGCGCCGAAAGAAGCAAGATTTTCCCTGAAAGAGGGGATTGACGATCGCGGCGGCGCGCGCATCATAAAGGGCGAAATGACGAAGTGTTCGAACTTCCTTGGCGGCAGCTGGCGTTGGCATCGCAATGATTCTGACGGCGCGGCCGCGTGGCGATGGTGACGACAGTCTAGCAAAAGGCTCTCAACGACCACTCGAACAGGCCCGCCATCGGCGGGCCTTTTTGTTTTCGCCATCTCCACGGGAATTTCGCCATGATCATCGTTCTCACGCCGGACGCCCCGGCAAACACCGCCGACGAACTGCTCGACCGCATCGCCGGCAAGGGACTGAAACCGCTCCATTTGCCCGGCTCCGAACGCGTCGTGCTCGGCGCGCTCGGTGACGAGCGCGTGCTCGCCGAGCTCAATCTCGAAGGTCATCCGTTCGTCGAAGCGGTCAAGCCGGTGCTCGCGCCCTACAAATTGGTCAGCCGCGAGATGCACCCGCACGACAGCATCGTCCGCTTCGGCGACCTCGCCATCGGCGGCAACGGCTTCGCGGTCATCGCCGGCCCCTGCGCGCTCGAAAGCCCCGAGCAGATGCGCAACACCGGCCGCGCCGTCCGCGCCGCCGGCGCCAAAGCGATCCGCGCCGGCGCCTACAAGCCGCGCACCAGCCCCTACGGCTTCCAGGGCCATGGCCCAGACGGCCTCCGAATTCTGCGCGAGGTCGGCGACGAGCTCGGCCTGCCGGTCGTCACCGAGGTGATGGACAGCGCCGACGTCGATCTCGTCGCAGCCCATGCCGACGCGCTCCAGATCGGCGCCCGCAACATGCAGAATTTCGCTTTGCTGCGGGCGGTCGGCCAGTCGGGCAAGCCGGTGCTGCTGAAGCGCGGCATGTCGGCGCGAATCGAAGAGCTGCTGCTCGCGGCCGAATATCTGCTCGCCGCCGGCAACGATCAGGTGGTCCTGTGCGAACGCGGCATTCGCACCTTCGAGAATGCGACCCGCAACACGCTCGATCTCAACGCCATCCCCTATATCAAGCGCAAGACCCATTTGCCGGTGATCGTCGACCCCTCGCACGGGACCGGCGTCCGCGATCTCGTCATCCCGATGGCGCTGGCCGCAGCCGCCTGCGGCGCCGACGGGATCATCGTCGAGGTCCATGAGGATCCGGCCGTCGCCTTGTCCGACGGCGCCCAGTCGCTCTACCCGGAGCAATTCGCCGACCTGATGCGCGCGCTCGATCCGGTCGTCCGCGCGGTCGGTAGGGTGGTGGCGTGAACGCGCCGGTCCGGACTCCGCCCACCCCGACGGTCGAGCGGTCAAGCCACGTCCGGGTCCGGTCGCTGGCGCTCGATCCGGGCCTCGATCCGCTCTCCGTTTATGCCGCGCTCAGCGACGGCGGCACGCGGGACGACACGATGCTGTTCGAGCCGCCGAGCGGCCCCGCGATCGTCCTCGTCCAGGCCGCGCTCCGGATCGAATGCCGGGGGCCGATCGTCACGATCCGGGCGCTGACGCCGGGCGGCCGCTTCCTGCTCGAGGCGCTGACCGCGCGCTTCGCGCATCGGCTTCGTCAGATCGAAAGCGATCGGCTGATCCTCGAATTCCCGGTCGCCGAAGGCTTCGACGCCGCCGCGCGGCTCAGCGCGCCCTCGCCGTTCGACGTGCTGCGCGAGCTGATCCGCCTGCAGCCGCTGCCGGCGGACGAGCGGCTCGGCACGCTCTGCCTCGGCGTGCTGGCCTATGATCATGTCGACCTGTTCGAATCGCTGCCGGACCCCGCCGAGGACCCGCTCGGCTTTCCCGACTATCTTTTCTGGCTGGCCGAGACCCTGGTCACGTTCGAGCCCGGCGACGTGCCACGGCTCGTCCGCGCCCGGTTCGGCGCCCCGGAGGACGAGGGCCTCGAGACCTCGCTGGTCGAGCTGGCCGCGCGCTGCCGCACCGCGCCTTCGCTCGGCGAGCCCGACGCGCCCGGCGAGCCCGACTTCGAATCGGTCGACCTCGACGATCCGGCCTATGAAGCGGTGGTCCGCCGGATGAAGGACCATATCCGGGCCGGCGAGGTCTATCAGATCGTGCCGTCGCGCACCTTCAGCGCGCCCTGCCCCGATCCGCTGCGCGCCTTCGCCGCGCTGCGCCGGCTCGACCCGCGCAGCTACCGCTTCTACCTGACCATGGGGGAACGGCGCCTGTTCGGCGCCTCGCCCGAGACCGCGCTGCGCCTCTACGACGACGGCGTCCGCAAGGTC
>JAYRLF010000597.1:0-1586 GCA_041905385.1 Allosphingosinicella sp. | reverse complement strand
GGTGGCGCCGCAGGACGCGCTCGCGATCAACGCCTCGATCCCCGTCTCCAATGCCGCCAATCCGCCCGCGCGCCCGTTCCTGCTGCGCGCCGCCAGCGAGGCCGACCGGATCCGTTCGCTCGATTGCCTGACCGCGGCCATCTATTATGAATCGGCGCTCGAGCCGACCGACGGTCAGCGCGCCGTCGCGCAGGTCGTGCTCAACCGCGTCCGCCACCCGGCCTATCCGGCCAGCGTCTGCGGCGTCGTGTTCGAGGGCGCCCGGCGTTACACCGGCTGCCAATTCTCCTTCTCCTGCGACGGATCGCTGCGCCGCGGCCCGATGGCGGTCTATTGGAATCGCGCCAGGAACGTCGCCGAGGCGGCTCTGAACGGCTATGTCCATGCGCCGGTCGGTTGGGCGACCCATTATCACGCCAATTATGTCGTGCCTTATTGGGCATCGTCGCTGGTCAAGTCGGCGACGATCGGCAACCACATCTTCTATCGCTGGCGCGGCGGCTGGGGCCGGCCGCCGGCCTTCCTCAATCGCCATAACGGCCATGAGCCGGCGATCGCCTGGCGCGGCGGCTTCGGCCAGCCGACCATGCAGGAGCGGCTTGCGGCGGAGGCCGCGGTCGGCGAGCGCGACGCGGCCGCCGCCGAAGCCGCGCTCGGCGCGCCGCCGATCGGTAGCGTCGACAGCTTCCAGCGCGCCGTGTTGCGCCGTTACGAGCCGCTTCGGCGCGACACCGCCAATGCCCTGATTTCCGAGCGCGCCCGCGCCGACTCCAATCTCAGCGCCAGCCAGCGCTGGGCGCTGACCGGCTCGGACGATAGCGCGGCCGAGCCGCAGCAGCGTCCGCTCGGCCGCTGGGGCGTCGAACCGGCCTCGCGTCCTCAAGTCCAGGCGCGGTCGCAGACTCAGGGCCAGAACCCGAGCCCGAGCCAAACCCAGGCGCAGACGCCTGCCACGGCGCCTCCGGCGACCGGCAACGCTGCCGCCAGCACATCGCGGGAATCGTCCAGCGCGACGGACTGAGGCCAGGCCTCGGCCTCTTGCCTAGAGGATGACGTTTCGAACGAAGCGCACGGTGTCGCCGCCGCCATTGACGAAGACATAAGGCTCCGCGCTGCTGAAGATCAGGAAGTCCCCGGCATCGACCTCATGCCGGCCGTCGGCCGCTTCGACCGTCAGTCGTCCGTCGACGACGAGCAGCATTTCATGCCAGCCGCCCGAACCGGCTTCCGAGTTGTAGCGCTCGCCGGGGCCGAGCGACCAAAGCCACATTTCGGCCTCGCGCGTCGCCGGCGCCGTTCCGAGCAGGACGCCCTGGCTCGTCGCCGCCTTGCCCCGCCAGGCCACCGCATCGATCCGCCGATTGTCCGGGCGTTCCGCGGGCCGGATCAACTCGGACAGGCTGATGTCCAGCGCCGCGGCCAGCCGGTCGAGATTGGACAGGCTGACGTTCGCACCCTGATTCTCGATCGCCAGGATCATGCGCCGGCTGAGGCCGGCGCGCTCGGCGAGCGCCTGCTGGCTCAATCCTCGCGTCTGTCGCAGGCGGCGAACATTGTCGGAAAGGTAAGCCAGGACCTCGTTCGCG
>JAYRLF010000173.1:0-8302 GCA_041905385.1 Allosphingosinicella sp. | reverse complement strand
TGGATAAGGTTCAAACGGCACCAGGCCGTCGGCGTTCCAACATGGATCAAGATTCCTGTGGATAAATCGAAACAATTTTTCGCAGGGGCCGGCAACCGGTCATCGGCGCCGGTTCCGGTGGGACTCGCCGCCTGCAAATCGCCCCCTTATAGCCCGGCCATGACCTCCGACGTCCTCATCATCGGCGCCGGCCATAACGGCCTGACCTGCGCCTTCTACCTCGCCCGGCGCGGCTTCAAGGTGACCGTGGTCGAGGCGCGCTCCGTCGTCGGCGGCGCCGCGGTCACGGAGGAATTCCACCCGGGTTTCCGCAACTCGACCGCCAGCTACACGGTCGGCCTGCTCAACCCGCAGGTGATCGCCGACATGCGGCTCTACGAGCACGGCCTGAAGGTCGTGCTCCGCAAGATCGACAATTTCCTGCCGACATTCGGTGACGACCATCTGCTCGCCGGCCGCGGCGGCCTGACCAGGCGCGAGATTGCGCGCCATTCGCCTGCCGACGCTGAGAATTACGACGCTTATTCCGCCGCGCTCGACAAGGTCGTCGGCATCGTCCGCCAGTGGTTGCTGCGGGCGCCGCCCAATGCCGGCGGCGGCCTCGCCGACCTGCTCGGACTGATCAAGCTGGGCGGCGGCGTCGGCCGGCTCGATCTCGAGGAGCAGCGCCACGTCGTCGACTTCTTCACCCGCTCCGCCGCCGACGTGCTCGACCGCTATTTCAGCCGCGAGCTGGTCCAGGCCCTGTTCGGCTTTGACGCCGTCGTGGGCCATTATGCCAGCCCCTATGCGCCTGGCACCGCTTATGTCCTGCTCCACCATGTCTTCGGCGAGGCGGCGGGCGTGCCCGGCGCCTGGGGCCATGCGATCGGCGGCATGGGCGCGATCACCCAGGCGATGGCCAAGGCCTGCCGCGAAGAGGGGGTGGAGATCGTCCTCGACGCCCCGGTCGAGGAGATCATCGTCGAGCGCGGCAAGGCGGCCGGTGCCGTGGCCGGTGGCAAGACCTATCGCGCGAAGGCGGTCGCCGCCGGCGTCAATCCGAAGCTCTTGTTCACGAAGCTGCTGCCCGACGGTTCGGTCGAGCCCGAGATCGAGCGGCGCATGGCCGGCTGGGGCAGCGAGTCCGCGACCTTCCGGATGAACGTGGCGCTGTCCGAATTGCCGCGCTTCACGTCGCTGCCCGAGCCCGGCGATCATCTCACCGCCGGCATCATCATGGCGCCCTCGCTCACCTATATGGACCGGGCCTATCTGAGCGCGCGCACCGAGGGTTTCTCGCGCGAGCCGATCGTCGAGATGCTGATCCCCTCGACCCTGGACGACAGCCTCGCGCCCGCCGGCGCCCATGTCGCCAGCCTGTTCTGCCAGCATTTCCCCTACGCGATCGAGGGCGGCTGGGACGCGCGCCGCGACGAGGCGGCCGATGCGATCATCGCCTTGGTCGACCGCTTCGCGCCCGGCTTCGCGAGGAGCGTCCTCGGCCGCCTCGCGCTCAGCCCGCTCGACCTCGAGCGCCGCTTCGGCCTGGTCGGCGGCGACATCTTCCACGGCAAGATGGGCCTCGACCAACTCTTCTCGAACCGGCCGATTCTCGGCCACGCCGACTACCGCATGCCGCTCCCCGGTCTCTACCTCTGCGGCTCCGGCGCCCATCCCGGCGGCGGCGTCACCGGCGCGCCGGGGCACAATGCCGCGGCGGCGATCATTCGGGATCGGCGGAAGCTCGGGCTGGGGGCGGCCTGAAGCCCGGGAAGAACTGCTTCCTGAAGGTGATCCGGATCGTCCGGCCGAGCGGGTCGAGTCGGGCCGGGCGATAGGCGTCGGGTGTCAGGCCGAACGCGTCGCGCACCTCGGGGCGGCTGTTGAAGACATTGTCGATCGCCAGCGACAGCCGCGAGCCGCGCAGGAAGGGCACCGCCTCGACTAGCTGGCGCTGCTGGCCGAGATTGGCGAACAGCCGCAGGTTCAGGGTCGCATAGTCGGAGAAATTGAGGCTGCTGCCGGCGACATTGTCGACGGTGGTGCCGCTCAGCCAGTTGACCGTGGCGCGGGCGCCGAAGCCGTTGCGGCTGGCATTGACCTGCGCCTCGATCTCGTGGCGCGGCCGGCCGCCGCGGCTGCTCACCGCCGAGCCGTTGAGGAAGTCGAGCTCCGGCACGCCGGGACGAATCAGCACCGAATCCTCGAACCGCCAGGTGTGATAGAGCGAGAGCTGGATGCGGCCGCCGCCACCGCCACCGCCGCCGAAGCCGCCGAATCCGCGCCCGCCGAAACCGCGGCCGCCGCCACCACCGCCGCGCTGGCCGCTTTCGCGCGCCTGGCCGCCAGACTGCTGCTGGCCCTCGCCCGCGGGCCGATCGCCGTCTTGCCGGCCGCGGCCGGGCGGGCCGCCGTCGGGCCCGCCGAAGCGGCGCCGAAAGCCGCCCTCCGGACGTTGCGGCTGCGGTCCGAGCGGCGCGGAGAAATTGACGCCCCAGCGCAATTCCTCGCGGTCCGAGCGCAGGAAATTCACCGGTCGTGCATCGATGCTGACCAGCCGTCCGCTCGCATCCCGCACGAACCGCTCGGGGAAGGCGGCCTCGATCTCCGCGGTCGCCGCCGGGAAGGAAGCGATCGGGTTCCGGATCCGCGTGTCGGTATAATTGGCGGTGAAGACCAGGTCCTTGTCCCGAATCGGCCGGATCCGGGCGCCGAGGCTGAACACGCGACGATCGTCGGCGAGCAGATTGGGATTGCCGCCGGTGAACTGGGTGATGTCGACCGTCTCGCCGCGGACGAAGTCGAACACGGTGACGCCCGCGGTCGCGAGGAACGGATCGCCGAGCTGCGCGGTCGCCGGCGCGCCATCCTCATGGGTCATCGTCGCGCGCAGGTTGATCGCGTCGATCGGCTCCCAGCTGAGCCCATAATTGAAGGTGGTCAGCGTCCCGAAGTCCGACAATTCCTCGATCCGGGCGCTGGCATTGGCGGAAAGGTCGCCAATCGCGCCGAGCACGCCCTCGCGCCGGCTGGTCAGCGGCAAATCGAGATTGGCCTGGCCGCGCAGCTCGGTGCGCGACAGGTCGCGGAACTGGGCGAGCCCGGCCCGGATCGTCTCGCTGGCGATCCCCTGCCGCTCGGCGCCGACCGTGACGCTGGTGCGCGCCTCGCCGGCCGGCATTCGGAAGACCGGGCCGGCGAACAGCAGGTCGGCATTGGCGAGCTCGGTGCGGCTCAGCGTGCGGTCGCGCGCCGCCGCGGGGTCGATGCGGCTGTCGGTGAAGCTCTCGGAGCGGCCGCGATCGTAATTGGAGGTCAGCGACCAGCGCCAGTCGCTGAGGTCGCCGTTGAGCGACAGGCCAAGATGGCCGGTCCAGCTGTTGCTGTCGCGCCGGATCGGCTGGGCCAGGCCGAGCCCGCCGTCCGGCCCCAGGCCGAGCAGGCTGTCGCTGTTGTTGATCTCGAAGCGCCCGTTGAGCGTGCCGGTGATGTTGTCGGACAATGCACGGCTGTAGAGGCCGTTGACCGAGGCCTCGACCCTGGCCGGCGACAATGTCCGGAACGGGTCGCCGAGGCCGCGCTCGTCCTCGCGCAATTCGTCGCTGCGCTCGATCTCGGCGCCGAGGCTCCAGCGTCCGTCGCGCGTGATGCGCAGGAAATTGGCTTCGGCTTCGGCAACCGGCCGGCCGCCATCGGTGGCGAAGCCGAAATCGGCCTCGGTCGTGATCGCGCGAAAGCGGCGCCGCAGCACGAAGTTCACGACGCGCTGGTCGGCGCGATAGCCGAATTGCAGCGCGGCTTCCTCGGGTAGGATGTCGACGCGCAGCAGCGCCTCCGGCGGGATGTCGCGGATCTCGGCGAAGCTCGAGATGCGCCGGCCGTTGAGCAGGATCACCGGCCGGCCGCCCTCGCGGCCGCGGCCGCTCTGGGTCTGCGGGCCGAGCGCCTCGAGCAGCTCGTTGATGCTGCCGGCGCCATAGGAGCGGATCTCGCGCGGATCGAGCTGGATCTCGGGCTCGATCGGACCGGGCACGGCGCCGGGCGGCGGCCGCCGCACGCCGGTGACGACGATCTCCTCGCCGTCAATCTCCTCCTCATCCTCCTCGGGCGTGGCCTGGGCGAGCGCGACCGGCGGCTGCGCGGCCGCGGCCTGGGCCGACGCCTCCTGCGCCAAGGTCGGAGTGGCGGCCGTGCCGGAAAGCAAAGCGACGAACAAGGACCGATGAAATCTCAACGACATCCACCTCAAATCTGCGACGCGGCCTGATCGGCGACCGAGCCTTTAGCTGCGGCTTCCTAAACCGGGCATGTATCGGAAGTGTCCCGAGGTTGCGGGCCCAATTGTCGCGATTTGTGTCGGATGGTGCCGCAAGTTCCTCCCCAACAGTTGCTGGGAAGGGGGACCAGCCGCAGGCTGGTGGAGGGGTAATCTTTCGGGCCGAGACTGAGACTAAGAATTACCCCTCCACCACCCTTGCGGGTGGTCCCCCTCCCCGCCAACTGGCGGGGAGGAACTAGGTATTCCTACCCAAAGCTCTGCCGCAGCCGCAGCGTCACGCTTGCATGCGCATTGCGCTCGCGAAACTCGAACAGGCTCGGATTCGGGTTGGTCCTGTTCGGAAAGTAGAAGACGCGCTGGCGCGTGCCGCTGATCTCGAAAATGTTGTCGACGCTGAGATTGATCGTCGTCCGCGCCGACGGGCGATATTCGACGAAGGCGGTGACATAGGGCTCCTGCCCGTTCGGCGAGTCCACCTCGTTGATGCGGTAGAAGGTGATGATCGGACTGCCGAAATAGTTCACGCCCCAGGCGAAGCGGCCAAGGTCCTGGCGAAAGGCGGCTTCGAGCTGCCAGGGATTGAGAT
Source organism: Allosphingosinicella sp. (assembly GCA_041905385.1). Taxonomy (GTDB): domain Bacteria; phylum Pseudomonadota; class Alphaproteobacteria; order Sphingomonadales; family Sphingomonadaceae; genus Allosphingosinicella. The sequence goes on along the minus strand of JAYRLF010000173.1, from coordinate 3,455 downwards.
TCGAGAAGCGGCGGTCCCGGTGCGTGTAGGGATCCTCGACCGAGCTCGACCGCAAGGTACCATTGACGGTCAGTCGGCCGCCGCGAATGCCGAGTCGTCCGAGCGGCGCGTCGAGCGTGCCGCGGACGAATGCCAACGTGCCGGTGCCGAGATTGCCGGGCGCGTCGAACCCTTCCGGCGTCGGCACCCGGTCCTGCAGCAGCGAGATCCGGTTGTAGCCGAGCTCGACCTTGGCGACGCCGTCGCCGAGGATCGGATGCTCGACCATCGCCAGAACCTCCCAGGCGCGCTGCGGGACCAGGTCGGGATTGCCGCCATTGACCCGGTCGCTGGCGAGATCGGCGGCGCTGATGAAGTCCTCGAAGTTGAGCTGGGCGACGGTGCGCGCGATCGACAGGGTCGCGTGCCAGCCATTGCCCGGCCGCCAGTCGAACGCGGCACGGGGTTTCAGGAAGCGCAGGGTGCGCTCCGCCTCGGTGTCGCCGCGCACGGTCAGCCGCGACATCTCGTAGACCAGGCCGAGGTCCATGCGCAGCGTCTCGGACAGCGGGCGCCCGGCATTGACGAAGGCCTCGCCGCGATATTCCTTCACCACCGCCTCATCGACTGGGAGATCGACCGGAGTCAGCGCGCCGCCGGCCTCGACCTCGAACAGGTCGACATCGGAATCGAGCCGGTTGAGCACCGCTTCCGCGCCGGCCTCCACGCTCCAGCCGCCCCAATTCTGGCGCGACCAGACCAGCCGGACGAGGCTCTCGTCGCGATCGTCGATCAAAGTCTGGAGGAAGCCGCCGGTGACCTGGCTCTGGACCCGGTTGAACGAATCGTCGTCGCGGTCGCGGTGCCGCCGCGTGACCAGACCGATCAGCCTCAGGCCGCCGCCGAGGAAAGGCCGGGTGACGTCGCCGCCCAGCTCCCAGCGGCGGAAGCGATAATCCTGGCTCAGCAGATCGTCGCGGATCGGTCCGCTGTTCGGAAAGACCGCATTGGTCTGGTCGAGCGTGAACCGGCCGATCTCGGCGCGGAAATTGAGATGGGCGCCGCGATTCTCGCCGCCGGCATATTCCCAGGCGCCGGACAGGAAAGCGGTCCGGTCGAGGATGTCGTTATATTTTTCGCGAAATTCGACCACGTCGCCGGCGGGGTTGGTGATCGTGTCGGTACCCTCTTCGGGCGTGTGCCGATTGGTCGCGCCGATCGAGAAGTTGAAGGAAGAGGGGCCGCGCCGGAGCAGCAGCGAGGCGGTCGCATCGGGCCGAACCTGGCCGGAAAAGTCGCGGCGCAGCGAGCCGTTGAAGGTTCCGGCGAGTCCGCCCGACGCGGTCAGGACGAGGTTGACGACCTGCGGCCGTCCCGAGAATTCGGCGCCGAACAGATCGCCGGGGCCGACCTCGACCCGGAGCACCCGCGCCGCGGGGATGCGCGCCAGGATCGTCTCGAGCGTGTCGATCCTCGAGCTTGGCCGTTCGCCGTTGATGACGACATTGCCGGCCGCCTGGCCGAAGCCGCGCACCTCCTGCGACCCGATGTCGAGGGTGAAGCCCGGCACGCGTCGGATGACGTCGAGCGCGGTCGAGGGCGAGTAGGTGGCGAAATAGGCCGCGTCGTAGACGGTGCGGCCGTTTGCAGGGGCTTCCTGGGCTGCCGCCGAATTGATCATGATACAAGAGAGGCACCCGCTGAGCAGCAGGACCTTCAACCCGGCGTTACGCGACAAGCCTCTTCTCCCCGAAATGTCACCGCGGCGGTGCCGGAGCACGCGGATCCGGGCGCGTCATTTTCGGCGGAGCCCCTGTCGGGTTCGACGAAAGCCTTTTGCGTTAGACGGGGGCGATCAGATGATCGGGTGGCGTTCCCAGTTCGCCTTGTCGACCCGGCCGGTCAGCTTCCGATTCAACTTCTGGATGGTCTGGCTGCCGGTGGTCACGCACAGGAAGGGGAAGACGGCATGGACGAAGCAGGCCAGCCCGCCGCCGATCAGGCGGATCCCGTACCAGCTCGCCTGTCCGAAATGCTGGAAATAGGTCTCGCCGACCTCGCGCGGGTGGTGGGTGAAGGGATTCGCCATCTTGCCGTCCTCGTTGCACGACCGTCATAGCGCGCCACTCGCACCGCCAAAAGTCAAATCTTATCGCCCAAGCATCAATTGGGAGAATATACTGCTCACCGCTCGTCGCACGGGAGAATTTTGTGCCCGAGCGATGGTGGGTCCCCGCCAGGGCTTCCCGCTCTCCGGGGCGGCCGCTAGATCACCTTGACGTAAACGTGAACCGGGAGCGGGTGATGGCCGAAGCCTATATCGTCGAAGCGGTGCGGACCGCCGGTGGCCGCCGGGGCGGCGCGCTCAAGGATTGGCATCCGGCCGACATGGCGGCGAAGGTGCTCGATGCCCTGGTCGAGCGCAGTGGTATCGATCCGGCCGCGATCGACGACGTCATCATGGGTTGCGTCGGCCAGGTCGGCGAGCAGGCCTTTCACATCGGCCGCAATGCGGTGCTCGCCAGCACGCTGCCGCAGAGCGTGCCGGCGGTGACGATCGACCGGCAGTGCGGCTCGTCGCAGCAGTCCATCCATTTCGCCGCCCAGGCGGTGATGAGCGGCACCCAGGACGTCGTCATCGCCGCCGGCGTCGAATCGATGACGCGGGTGCCGATGGGCACGCCGGTGACCCTGCCGATGCAGGCCGGGCTCGGCATCGGGCCGTTCCCGCCGAGCATCCAGCAGCGCTTCGGCGTGCCGATGTTCAGCCAGTTCATCGGCGCCGAGATGATCGCCGAGAAGTATCAGTTCACGCGCGAGGAGCTGGATCGCTTCGCTTTGGAGAGCCACCAGAAGGCCGCGCGGGCGACCGAGGCGGGCGCCTTCGAGGCGGAGATCGTTGCGCTCGAGGTCAAGGACGGGGAAGGCAATGCCCGCCGCCATGTCCATGACGAAGGCATTCGCTACGACGCCACGCTCGAAGGCATCGGATCGGTCAAGCTGCTCAAGGAGGATGGCCGGATCAGCGCCGCCAATGCCTCGCAGATCTGCGACGGCGCCAGCGGCGTGCTGGTGGTGAGCGAGGCCGCGCTCAAGGCGCATGGCCTGACGCCACTGGCGCGGATCCACAATCTCACCGTCACCGCCGGCGATCCGGTGATCATGCTCGAGGAGCCGATTCCGGCGACCCGGCGCGCGCTCGATCGTGCCGGCCTCTCGATTGCCGATATCGATCTCTACGAGGTCAACGAGGCCTTCGCCCCGGTGCCGCTCGCCTGGCTGCGCGAGCTCGGCGCCGATCCGGCGCGCCTCAACGTCAATGGCGGCGCGATCGCGCTCGGCCACCCGCTCGGCGCCTCAGGCGCCAAGCTGATGGCGACTCTCACTCATGCGCTGCAGCGAAACGGCAAGCGCTGGGGACTGCAGACGATGTGCGAAGGCGGCGGCATCGCCAATGTGACGCTCGTCGAGAATCT
>JAYRLF010000172.1:0-8303 GCA_041905385.1 Allosphingosinicella sp. | reverse complement strand
GCCCGTCTCCGGCCGGCTCGCTCTCCGCGACCGGCGCCGACATGTCGCGCTTCATGATCGCGCACCTCAATGACGGCGCCGGGCTGCTGCGGCCGGAGACGGCACGGATGATGCACACGACCCGCGCCGGCTACGGCATCGGGCCGCTCAACCGGATGCTGCTCGGCTTCTACGAAGCCAATATCAACGGCCAGCACGTGATCAGCCATGGCGGCGACACGGCCGGCTTCCACTCGGAGCTGTTCCTGTTCACCGACGCGGATGTCGGCCTGTTCGTCTCGTTCAACAGCGCCGGCCGCGGCGGCTCTTCCACCACCAGCCGCCGGGCCCTGTTCGAGCAGTTCGCCGACCGCTATTTTCCGGCGCCGCGCGACACGCGCCGGGTGCCCGACGCCCAGGCGCGCGAGCATGCACGGCTGATGGCCGGCAATTGGCGGGTCTCGCGCGCCGCGCATTCCAGCTTCCTCAACATCACCGAGCTGCTCGGCCAGACCAGCATCGGCGTCGGCAAGGACGGCGAGCTGGTGCTGCCGTTCCAGCTCGGCGGCTCGGGGCCGCCGCGCCGCTGGGTCGAGGTCGAGCCGTTCGTCTGGCACGACCTCAACAGCCATGAGGTGCTCGCCGCCCAGGTCGAGAATGGCGTGCCGGTCAGGTTCAGCATCAACACCGTGTCGCCGTTCATGGTCTGGGATCGCCAGTCGGGCTCGCGCAACTCGGCGCTGTTGCTGCCGCTGGTGATGGTCGCGATCGGCGTGCTGTTCCTGACCGCCCTGTTCTGGCCGGTGCGCTGGCTGGTCCGCCGCAAGTTCGGCGCGACCCTGGCGCTCGAGCGGCGCGAGCTGCTGAGCTATCGGCTGGTGCGGACCTTCGCCTGGCTGATCCTCGGCGCCTTGCTCGCCTGGCTGCTGGTGATGAGCTCGTTGGGCGAGCTTTCGCGGATGAGCACCGCCTTCGATCCAATCCTCTACACGGTCGAGATCCTGACCTTCGTCGCCATCTTCGGCGGCATCGCCGTGGCGGCATGGGATCTGTGGCTGGTGTGGCGCGGCAAGCGGCGCTGGACGGCCAAGCTGTGGAGCGTCGTCGTCCTGCTCGCGGTGCTGATCGTCTTCTGGGTCTGCTGGTCGTTCAACCTGCTGAGCCTTGGCACCAACTACTGATGCCGAAGCGCCGGTTGGACGTCAGGACGGAGCGGCTTCGCCTCGCGGCGCCGTTCCGGATCTCGGGCTACGTGTTCGAGCATCAGGATGCGGTCGTCGCGACCGTGAGCGAAGGTGCACATAGCGGCCGCGGTGAGGCGTCGGGGGTCTATTATCTCGGCGACGATCGGCAGCACATGCTGTCGACGCTCGAGGCCCACCGCGTCGCGATCGAGGACGGCATCGACCGCCGCCAGCTGCAGCGGCTGATGCCGCCCGGCGGCGCCCGCAATGCGGTCGACTGCGCCTTGTGGGAGCTCGAGGCGTCGCTGGCCGGCCAGCCGGCCTGGCGCCTGGCCGGGCTCGATTCGGTCGAGCCGCTGCTCACCACCTTCACGCTCGGCGCGGACGATCCGGCGGTGATGGCCGAAGGCGCGCGGCGTTACGCCGGGGCACGCGCGATCAAGATGAAGCTGACCGGCGAAGTCGAGCTCGATCTCGACCGCGTCCGGGCAGTGCGCCAGGCGCGTCCCGAGGTCTGGATCGGAGTCGATGCCAATCAGGGCTTCGACCGGGCCGGCCTGGAATGGCTGGTCGAGGCGCTCGTCGATCTCGACGTTTCGCTTCTCGAGCAGCCGCTGCGCCGCGGCCGCGAGGCCGATCTCGAAGGCTATGAATCGCCGATCCCGATCGCCGCCGACGAAAGCGCGCTCAGCCTCGCCGACATCCCCCGGCTGGTCGGCCGCTTCAATGTGGTCAACATCAAGCTCGACAAATGCGGCGGTCTCACCGAGGCGCTCGACATGGCGGCCGAGGCGCGCCGGCTCGGGCTCGGCGTGATGGTCGGAAACATGGTCGGCACCAGCCTCGCCATGGCGCCCGCCTTCATCCTCGGCCAGCTCTGCGATTTCGTCGACCTCGACGGGCCGACCTTCCTGGCCGAGGATCCCCAGCCTGCCGTGACCTACCGGGACGGCCTGATCCATTGCTCCGACGCGGTCTGGGGCGCGCCGGCCCGGGCGGCGGCATGAGCCAGGTCCTGCCGCGGGCGGAGCCGACATGGTTCGGGCAGCCGCGGGGCCTCACCATCCTGTTCCTCACCAATATGTGGGAGCAGTTCTCCTACTTCGGCATGCGCGCGCTGCTGGTCTATTACATGACCCGGCAGCTGATGATCGGGCAGGAGGACAGCTCGCTCATCTACGGCACCTACACCGCCTTCGCCTATTTCACGCCGATCATCGGCGGCACGATCGCCGACCGCTGGCTCGGCAAGAAGCGCGCCGTGATCATCGGCGCAAGCATCATGGCGCTCGGCCATTTCCTGATGGCGTTCGAGCCAGCTTTCTACCTCGCGCTCGCCACGATCGCGCTCGGCAACGGCCTGTTCCTCCCCACCCTGCCGAGCCAGATCAACGATCTCTACGAAGCCGACGACCCGCGCCGGCCCTGGGCGTACAACGTCTATTATGTCGGCGTGAACATCGGCGGCTTCCTCGCGCCGTTGATCTGCGGGACCCTCGGCGAGTTTTACGGCTGGCATTGGGGCTTCGGCGCGGCCGGCGTCGGCATGCTTGCAGGCCTGCTCATCTATCTGGCCGGCGGCAAATATCTTCCGGTCGAGAGGCCGGCGCCGGCGGCCGATACGCCACGCCGCCCGAGCGCGGCCCGAGACACGATCCTGCTGCTGCTCGCGGTCGGGCTGGCCGTGACCGTGTTCCGCGGCGCCTATGAGCAGGTCGGCAACACGGTCGCCCTGTGGGCGGGCAGCGGCGTCGATCGCGCCGCCGGCGCCTTCACCATTCCGATGACCTGGTTCCAGGCCCTCAATCCTCTGCTCGTGATCGTGATCACGCCGCTGCTGCTGGTCCGCTGGCGGCGCCGGGCCGAGGCCGGGCGCGAGCATTCGCCGATGCAGAAGATGGCGATCGGCGCGCTGATCGTCGCGGCCGCCTATCTGCTGCTCGCGGCGGTCTCGGCCCTCGCCGGCGGCGGCCAGGCGAGCTGGGTCTGGCTGGCCCTCTTCTTCCTCGTCTTCACCGTGGGCGAGCTCTACATCCTGCCCAACGGCCTCGGCCTGTTCGCACGGCTGGCGCCGCCGCGATTCGGTGCGACCACCGTCGCCGCCTGGTATTTCGCGATCTTCACCGGCAGCCTCGCCGCCGGCTTCGTCGGCCGCTGGTGGAGCAGCCTGCCCCACCACCTTTTCTTCGCCATGCTCGCAGTGATCGCCTCGGTGGCGGCCGCCCTTCTGTTCCTGCTCGACCGTCCGGCGCGGACGATCGTCGCCCGCGCCGATGCCGGCCGAAGCGCGCTTTCGGCAGAGCCGACCGCGGCGCCGGAGCGCGATTGACATTTTTCTGATTGGGCTTCTATTGTCCTGATTAGATATTTTCGTCCATCGGACGGATGAGCGATCGGATTTCCAGACAGGACCCCGAAAACGGGGCGGCGAAATGAAAGGGGCGGAAATGAAGAGCTACGGCAAGGCAGCGCACTCTGTTCTCGCGGCATCGGCGGCGATCGCCGCTTTGTGCACGGCGAGCCCGGCCTGGGCGCAAGACGACACCAGCGCAAGCGACGAGGACGAGCAGGCGATTATCGTCACCGCGAACCGCCGCGCGCAGACCCTGTTCGAGGTTTCGCAGGCGATCTCGGTCGTTTCCGAAGAGACGCTGGAGCGCCAGAACGCGACCAGCTTCATCGACTATTCGCAGCTCGTCCCTGGCTTCACACTCACCCAGGAGAATCCGGGCGAGACCCGCCTCATCCTGCGCGGCCTCAACACCGGCGCGGTCGGATCGATGGTCGCCACCTATGTCGACGACGTCCCGTTCGGCGCGAGCGGCAGCTTGTCCAACGCCGCGATCCTGGCCGGCGATTTCGACACGTTCGACGTCGAGCGGATCGAGGTGCTGCGCGGACCGCAGGGGACGCTCTACGGCGCCAATACGATGGGCGGCGTGCTCAAGTTCATCACTGCCCTGCCGAGCACCGATCGATTGATGGCACGCGCCCAGGTCGGGGTTGAAACCACCCGCTTCGGCGAGATGGGCTATTCGGCCAATGCGATGATCAACATCCCGCTCGGCGACCAGTTCGCCTTCCGGGCGAGTGGATTCTATCGCGACATTGGCGGCTATGTCGACGCACCCGACCGGGCTGCGCGCAACGTCAATTCGACGGAGAGCTACGGCGTCCGCGGCTCCCTCCTGTTCCGCCCGAACGAGGACATCTCGATCCGCCTGTTCGCGCTGCTGCAGCGGATCAATACGGACAGCGCGTCGGCCTTCACCGCTGATCCTCGTACCTTGCTGCCGGTTGACGCCGTCACCGGGGTTCGAGTCGGCGAAGCCAATCGCGAACGCTACGAGCGGATCGCCGATTTCAATCGGCTCGATTATCGGCTCTACTCGGGCACGATCGACTATGATTTCGGCTTCGCCAGGCTGACCTCGGTGACCAGCTATTCCGAGCAGACCCGCGACGAGTTCAACGACACCAGCACTAACGCCGCGCGCGCCACCGCTGCCGCGGTCTATGCCGCTGCCGGCCCGGTCGGTCTGGCTTTCGAGAATGACGTGGAGGTCGAGAAGTTCACCCAGGAGGTTCGGCTTCAATCGCCCGACAGCGATCGCTTCGAGTGGCTGATCGGAGGCTATTATACCGACGAATCGACCGCGCTGATCCAGGAATTCTTTCCGTTCAACCTGAACACCCAGGCGCTCATCCCAACCGCCGGGACGTTTGGTCCGTTTACCTTCACCCGTTTCGTCTTCGCCAATATCGACGCGACCTATGAGGAGATTGCGGCTTTCGCGAGCGCGACGGTCAAATTCGGACCGCGCTTCGAGATCGCATTCGGCGGGCGCTACAGCCACAACGAGCAGAGCTCGGTTCAGCAGGTCATTCAGCTCGGCAATGGCGCGCCGCAATCTGGCGAATCGTCCGAGGGCGTCTTCACCTGGTCAATCGCCCCGCGCTACGAGTTCAGCGACTATGTCGCTGTCTACGGTCGCGTGGCCAAGGGCTATCGGCCAGGTGGACCCAATTTCATTCCGCTCGGGGCGCCCGCCGGTTTTCCGGCGGAATTCTTCTCGGACAGCTTGATCTCCTATGAGCTCGGCCTTCGCGCCCAGACGCCGGATCGGATGTTCGCGTTCGATGGCGCATTTTTCTACGTCGATTGGGACGACATCCTTATCCTGAGCACGGCGCAAAGCGCGGCCGGCCCGGTCGGTGTCAATTCGAACGGCGGACGCGCCCGCAGCGTTGGCGCAGAGTTCAGCCTCACGGTTCGCCCGATTGCCGGGCTTACGGTCGTCGCCAATGCCGCGATCACCGACGCTGAATTGCGCGACGATACGATTCCGCCGGGAGGCGGACTCAACCTGACCGGCGGCCTTGCGGGCGACGAGCTACCCTACACGCCCGGATTCACCGGCACCCTCTCGTTCGATTATGAATGGTCGATCGGGAACCACGCTGAAGCCTATGTCGGCGGCAATATTCGCCAAACCGGACCGCAAACTGCCGGATTCAACGCCGCCTACCGCGCGGCCTTCGGCGGCCAGAGAATCGAGATCGAAGCCTACACCACCGTCGACCTTCGCGCCGGCATCGACTTTGGCCGGTTCAACGTCGCCGCTTATGTCCGCAATCTGTTCGACACCTATGGCGTCGTCAGCGCGGGTGGCTATCCCTTCACGGTGCCGGCCGCGATCGGCGGACAAGGGGTGCCGTTGCTCACCGTGTCGACGATCCGGCCGCGCACCATGGGCATCAATGTGGGAGTGCGCTTTTGAGTGACGGCGTCCTGGCCCGGGCAACCCCCGCCCGGGCCAAATTTCCCGGCGAGGGCGTGATCGGCGGGCTCGACCTGCCGACGCCCTACCTGCTCTTCCTCGGCGACACGACCGAGGCGGGCTATGCCAAGACCGCGATGGGCCTGCGCGACTGGGCGCCCGACAAATGCGTCGGCGAATATGCCTTGCCTGACGCGACCGTGACGACCGGCCTGCCGCGCCTCACGCCTGCGCAGGCCGCCCTGCGCGGCGCCCGCGGGCTCGTGATCGGCATCGCCAATACCGGCGGCGTGATCGCGCCGGAATGGATCCCGGCCCTGGTCGAGGCGCTCGGCGCCGGACTCGACCTGATCAGCGGGATGCACAGCAAGCTCAACGACCATCCGCTGCTGCGGATGGAGGCGCAACGGCTCGGCCGGCGACTGATCGATATCCGCACGCCGCCCGCCGGCATCCCGATTGCGACCGGATGGCAGCGCAGCGGCAAAAGGCTGCTGACGGTCGGCACCGATTGCGCGCTCGGCAAGAAATACACGGCCCTGGCCATCGCCCGCGGATTTCAGGGCCGCGGCATCGACGCCGATTTCCGCGCGACCGGCCAGACCGGCATCCTGATCGCCGGCAGCGGCATGCCGATGGATGCCGTGGTCGCCGATTTCGCCGCGGGCGCCGCCGAAATGCTCAGCCCCGACGCCGATCCGGCCCATTGGGACGTGATCGAGGGTCAGGGATCGATCCTCCACCCTTCTTATTCCGGCGTCTCGCTCGCTTTGCTCCACGGCAGCCAGCCGGACGTGTTCGTGGTTTGCCACGATCCGTTCCGCAAGATCCTGCTCGGCAACGGCCCGTTCGAGCTGCCGCCGGTCGAGGAGGTGGTGGACCTGACCGTCCGGCTCGGCGCCCGCGTCAATCCGGCGATCCGCTGCGGCGGCGTCGCTTACAATACGTCCGAGATGACGGACGACGAGGCCGATCGCTTCCTGGACGGCGAGGCGCGCCGGCTCGGCCTGGCAGCCGCCGATCCGGTCCGTGCGGGCGACCGGTTCGAGCGCCTGCTCGACTCCTGCCTGGGCCAATGACCGGCAACGCCCAGGCGCGGTCGAGCTGGTTCCAGCGATTCCTGCTGCCCGGGCTCGCCTTCAAGGCGGTGGTGATCGGCGGCGGCTATGCCACCGGGCGCGAGCTGGCCGAATTCTTCCTGAGCACCGGTCCGGTCGGCGGGTTGCTCGGCATGGCGCTCGCCATGCTCGTCTGGAGCCTGGTTTGCGCCCTCACTTTCCTATTCGCGCGCGCGGTCCAGGCAAATGATTATCGCACATTCTTCCAGGCTCTGCTCGGACCATTCTGGATCCTCTTCGAGATCGTCTACATCCTGCTGATGGTCCTGGTGCTTGCGGTCATGGCCGCGGCCGCGGGGACGATCGGCGCCGCTGCGCTGGGCCTTCCGATCTGGGCCGGAACACTGGCGCTGGTCGCCGCCATCATTGCCGCGACGAGCTTCGGGACCGCCGGCGCCGAGCGCCTGTTCCATTACTCGTCCACTTATATCTACCTGATCTATGCAGCCTTCGTGATGCTTGCGCTGGCGAGCTTCGGCGGGCGGATTGGCCCGCAGCTCGCGGCGGCACCGATCGGCGCCGGCTGGGTCGAGGGCGGGCTCACCTATGCTGGCTACAATTTGATCGCGGCGGTCGCGATCCTGCCCTTCCTGCGACATCAGACCAGCCGCCGTGACGCGATCGTTGCAGGTCTGATCTGCGGGCCTCTGGCAATGGTCCCGGCGCTGCTCTTCTTCCTCTGCATGATCGCCTGGTATCCAGAGGTCGGCAACGAGGCGCTGCCCTCTGACTTCCTGCTGCGGCGGATCGGGCTCGGCTGGTTCTATCTGCTTTTCCAGGCGATGATCTTCTGCGCGCTGCTCGAGACCGGCGTCGGAATGGTCAATGCGATCAACGAGCGCATCGCCGCGACGACGGACCGGCTCGGCCGCAGCTTCACGCCGCGATGGCGGCTGGCGGCGAGCACGCTGCTTGTGGTCGGATCCAGCGCCGTCGCCGCGCGCATCGGCCTCGTCGCGCTCATCGCAAGCGGCTACGGCGCGTTCGGCTACATCATGCTCGCGCTGTTCGTGCTGCCGCTCGTGACGATCGGTGTCGCGCGACTCTTCTTCCTGTCGAAAGCCGCCCCTGCATCGGGAGACGATCATGAACCTGAAGCTGCCTAAGCTCCCCTTCTTCGCCCTCCTGCTGATCGCGCCGGCGCTGGCCGCCGCCGAGCCGCCGGCCGGTTTCGCCGAACGCGTCGAAAGCCTGCGCGAGCAATATGGCGTGCCCGGCGCGACCGTCGCGATCGTCGAGAA
>JAYRLF010000596.1:0-1589 GCA_041905385.1 Allosphingosinicella sp. | reverse complement strand
CTGAGGTGCGACTTGCCGGAGGGGAAGAGATATTTGGCGTCGCGAGGGACGTGGGCGGCATGGGCCGCCACCGCTGCCCGGGCGCGGTCCGAGATCGGCACCAGCCGCTCGCGGCCGCCCTTGCCGGCCAGGATCAGGAACGGCTTGTCGGGCGAGACCGCGTTGCGGGGGAGCGAGACAAGCTCCGTGGCGCGCAGGCCCGAGCCGTAGAGCAATTCGATCAGGGCGGCGAGGCGCAAGGCGGCGCTGCTGCCCTCCCCTTTCCGGCGCTCGACCTCGGCGAACAGGGCGTCGACCGCGCGGTGGTCGAGAATCTTCGGCAGCGGCCGCTCGGTCCCGGGCCGAGGCAAGGCGGCGGAGGGGTCGTCGGTGCGGATTTTCTCGTCCTGGAGGAAGACGAAGAAACGGCGCAGCGCTGCGGCCTTGCGGGCGACGGTGGCGCGCTTGAGCTCGGCCCAGGCTTCGCCGAGCTTCGCGAGGTCGGTCGTGGTGGCCGCGGCGAGGCGGCCGGCGAGGATCTCGGAGGCGCCCTGCAGGTCGCGGCTATAGGCGAGAAGCGTGTTACGGGCGGCGCCCGCCTCGGCCGCCATCATCTCGAGGAACGACGCGATCAGGCGGCGGTCTTCTGACACCCCACACCTTCTCGCTACGTCATTCCGGCGAAAGCCGGAATCTCACTTCCTTTGCCGAGTCCGCAAAGAGCAGGGAGATCCCAGCTTTCGCCGGGATGACGTTAGGGGTGGTGCAGTCGCCCAACCTAAACCCGGCTGACCGCTTCGGCGGCGATCATTCGGGCTTCGTAGTCCATGCCGACGCTGCGCAGGGCGCGGAGGGTGTGGAAGAGGTAGTGGGGCGGGACGCCGGCCCAGCCGCCGGTCTGCATGCCGATGCCGGCGAGCAGGGCGACGGTGGCGGGCTGGCGTTCGCGGGCGGCCTGGTCGATCGCCTGGGTCCAGCGGTCGCCTTGCCGGAGGTCGACGCTGTCGTCGCTGCCGAGGAAGTCCTGGACGCGCGAGGCGCTGCTGTCGACGACAGGGCGCGGCGATCCGACCGCGAGCAGGGCCCAGCCACGCTGGTCGCCGGCGTCCTGAACGACTTGCGCCCAGGCGGTGGCGCGGCGGTCGAGGCCGGCCGAAAGCATCGAGGCGACGAGATCGTCGGCGTCGGAGGCGTGATCGGCCGAGGGCGCGACGCGGGCGGCGGCGCCGGCGGTCAGGATCAGATTGGCGTAGCGCAAATCGGGCGCTTCCGAATCGCGCCAGAGGCTGCGCATCGCCTCGAGCCGGTCGCCGACATTGTTCGCGGTCCAGGCGGTCCGCAGCCGTGCCGCGACCGTGCCGGCCTGCTCGGCGGCGTCGGTCTGGTCGAGCATCAGGCTGTAGACCTCGCCCAGCGCCCGCGACGAGAAGACGCCCATCGCCGCGGCGATGCCGGCGGCGTTGAGGCGCTGATCGAGCGGCACCATCGGCGCCCGCGCCCGCCAGGCCTGGATGTGGCGCGGCATGCGGCCGAGCAGCGGCGCGGGGATCTCCGCACCGGTCGCGCTCGCCAGGCCGAAGCGCCAGGCATCGAGCTGGCCGACTCCGTCC
>JAYRLF010000595.1:0-1589 GCA_041905385.1 Allosphingosinicella sp. | reverse complement strand
AGCGAAGCGCGCCGAGGGCTTTGCAATCGATGTGAAGTTGCTGCTGTTGCTGGCCGGAGATATGCTCGCCTAGCCGCTCCAATCGGCCTTATTTGAAATTGTCCGCGTAGGACTGGAGCTTGAGCTTCGGCTCGGCCGGCGGGATCACATGGACGTCGACGCCGGCCCGCTCGGCATAGGCCTTGGCGGCCTCGAGGGTCGCGAAGGTCAGCCGCACCTGCTCCTGCGTGTCGGCACCGCCGGACCAGCCGGTCAGCGGGTCGGGGCGCTTGCGGCTCGACGATTCGAACTCGAGCACCCAGTCGCCGGTGCGCGCCCGGCCCGACTGCATCGCATTTTTCGACTTCTGGTAGATCCGTGCCGCCATCGTCGCTCCTTCGCCCCGGCACTGCCCCAATCCGCCCCTCGGAATCAAGCCGATCCGGAACCTCGCGGGTCTAGCCGTAACGCATGGGCGCCTCTAACAGACGGGCGATGGCCGCCGAGGACGAGCGAACAGGTATCAGCCGCCGCACGCTGTTGATCGGCGGCGGAGTCGGCGTCGGCCTCGTCCTCGCCTGGACTTTGTGGCCGCGCCAATATGCGCCCAATCTGCGCGCCCGCGAGGGCGAGACACTGTTCAACGCCTTCCTGAAGATCGGGCGCGACGGCCGGGTCGTGGTCGCGGTGCCGCAGGCCGAGATCGGCCAGGGCGTCTACACCGCCTTGCCGCAGATCCTCGCCGACGAGCTTGGCGCGGACTGGAACACGGTCTCGGTCGAGCCGGCGCCGATCAGCCCGCTCTACGCCAATCTGCTGCTCGCCGAGGAGGCGGCCGACGACAGCGCCTTCCCGTCCGTCTTCGGCGTCGATCGCTGGGCCGCGCGCCGCTACGCGACCGGCAATGCGATGATGCTGACCGCGGGCTCGAGCTCGGTGCGCGCGTTCGAGGCGCCGATGCGGGCCGCCGGCGCCGGCGCACGTGCGCTGCTCAGCAAGGCGGCGGCGCGGCGCTGGAATGCCGACTGGCAAACGCTCGACACCCATAGCGGCTTCGTCTGGCGGGAGAATGACCGGATCGCCTTCGCGGAACTGGCCGAGGAAGCGGCGAGCGAGGAGCTGCCCGGCAACCTGCCGATCCGGGGCGGCACCGAGCATCGCCTGGTCGGCCAGCCGCTGCCCCGGATCGACCTGCCGTCCAAGCTCGACGGATCGGCGATGTTCGCCGGCGACGTCCGCATGCGCGACATGCTGTTCGCCGCGGTCCGCAGCCTGCCGCCCGGCGGCCGCTGGGGCGAGCTCGACCGCGCCGCCGCCGATGTGGTGATCGGGGCGCGCAAACTGATCGAGAATCCGGGCTGGGTCGCGGTCGCCGCCACCAATTGGTGGGCCGCGGCCAAGGCGCTGAATGCGCTGCAGCCGCGCTACGAGACGCCGGCGGGCCAGCCGTCGAGCCGCAGCATCTCGGCTGCGCTGTCCGGCGCGCTCGATTCCGGAGCCGAGAGCCGGCTGTTCGAGCAGGGCAGCCAGGTCGCCGAGGGCGGCGGCGTCAGCGCGATCACCTATCGCTACGAGGTCGGACCGGCGCCGAGCGCGGCGATCGAACCGCT
>JAYRLF010000171.1:0-8309 GCA_041905385.1 Allosphingosinicella sp. | reverse complement strand
GATTGGCGGGGTCGGCGACCTGCGCTATCACGGCCGCGACAACATCGCCGTCGACCGCCAGGGCCGGCCGGTGCCGATGTTCGGCCGCTACACGACCACCCCGGCCCGGATCATCCAGGCGCCGCGTCCGGTGATCTGGCCGGCCGGCCTCGACGTGCTTCCCGCCAATCAGGTCGAAACCCATGTGCTGCGCTTCGCCGGCGCGCGTCCCTGGGACCGCGACGCGCACGACATCCGCGTGATTTTCGACGTCGCCGAGGGACGCGGCGAGATCATCGACGACGAGCGCGAGGTCGGCGGCTATCCGCGCGTCGAGCCGACCCGCGCGCCGTTCGTCGAGGCCGAGTGGGACCTGGCGACAATGGAGCCGCGCTCCGGCCGCTATCCGGGCCAGCGCGACGATTTCAGCCAGCAGCCGACCACGGCGCGCGATCGGCAGATGCGCCAATAGGAGCTCAGACATGATCGTCGCCCTTGCCCTTGCCTTCGCCCCCGCCGCCGTGATCGTCGACGGCGCCGCCGTCACCCGCGACGAGCCGCCGCCGCACGGCGCGATCGGGATGAGCACGGCCCACCGGATCAGCGACGCCGTTCCGAACCGGTCGATGGAGTTCCGCCGCCGCATTCTCCACGTCGGCGCGGCGATCGGGCCGCATCCGATCGGCCATGACGAGGTCTATTATGTGCTGTCGGGCGAGGGCGAGGTCGTCTCGGACGGCGTAACGCACCGGCTTCGCCCGGGCATGGCCGCCTATCTCTACGGGGGCGCCGTCGTCGGCATCCGCCAGTTCGGCGACCAGCCGCTCGACCTGATCATTTCCTATCCGGTCGCCCGCGCCGACTAGGTTCCCGGCTGGATGTAAGGCACTCGCGCGAAGATCTCCCGCTGGGCGCCGCGCGGATCGCTCTCAACGCGCGGCACGATGTCGAAGACCATCGTCCGCCGCGCAGGCAGCTGATAAGGCGGCCAGGCCGGCAGCCCGCGATGGTTCGGATCGCCGGTCAGGGCGAAGCGCGCGAAGGCCTGCATCATCGCGTTGCTCAGCCGCCGCGCGTCCGCGCCTGTGCCGGTGATCGACCCCTCCGCGTCGAGCGTGCCGAAGACCAGTGGAATGTCGAGCGTGTGCGGGGCGCCGCGCCAGGGTTCGACCGGCGAGGCGAAATCGAGCTGGTAGACATAGGCCGGCGCGCCCGCCCGCGCACGCGCTTCCGCTTCCTCGACCTGGCCGCGCCAGCTGCGGCCGGCGGTCGTCGCGGCGAAGAAGACCTGTTCCGCCGTATAGGACGGGAACAGCCGGCGATATTCGGCCACCACCCAGTCCGGCCTGATATCGACCCGCAATTCGGGCGCGAGCCGCTCCGCCAGATTGCTCCAGTCGAGCCCCTGCAGCAGGCGATGGTCGCGCCCGAAGAAGCCGCGCGTCTCGTCGCGCGTATTGCCGAGGATCATCGGGATCCGGTTCGACTGCGGATTGGCGTCCGGCCAGAAGGGGTGGCGCGTCAGCCATCTCATGTCGAGCACCGGGCCGAAATAGACGGCGCCGCCGAGCACCGGATCGGTCGCGCGCAGCCCCTCGACCAGCGCCTCGGTCGGCAGCGACAGCAGGTCATCGACCGAGCGCGCCCGCACCTGGTCCATGAACGCACGAGCCCGCCGCGTCGCATTGAGCGGACCGGACGCCGTCACCTGCTGGCCGCTCATCGTCGCGGCGCGATGGAACAGGCTCGTAGCGGCGGGCATGCCCATCAGGGTCGCGATCTTGGCGCCCCCGCCCGACTGGCCGAACACCATCACCCGCCGGGGATCGCCGCCAAAGGCGGCGATATTGTCGCGCACCCATTGCAAAGCGAGGATCAGGTCGAGTTGGCCGAGATTGCCGCTGTCGGGGAAGCGCGGATCGAGCGGCGCCAGATAGAGATAGCCGAAGGCGTTCAACCGGTGGGCGACGGTGACGACGCAGACATCGCCCTCGCGCGCGAGCCGGGCGCCGTCGAGCAGCGGCGAAACCGGCGTTCCGCTCGAATAAGCGCCGCCGTGGAAATAGACCATGACGGGCCGCGCCGCGGACCGCGAATCGGCGGGCGCCCAGACATTGAGAAACAGGCAGTCCTCGCTGGCCGAATTGCCGGTGCGGCCGCTCTGCGGCGACGACGCCCCAAAATCCCACGCTTGGACCAGACCGGCGGTGCGCCGCTCGGCGACCGGCGCGCGGAAGCGTTCGGCGCGGCCGTAGCGAATGCCGCGAAATATGCTGATCCCGCCTTCGCGGATCCCGCCGAAGCGGCCGGCGGGGCAATCGACGATCGGATCCGACGGCATCAGGTCGGCGCCGACCAGCAGCGGCGCCGCGGCCAGCCCCACCAGCGCCGTGCGGCGGCTGACGTCAGCGCCGGACGTCGAGCTCACCGGCGAGGAACGCATCGATGTCGCGCGGGCCGAACAGGCTCGCATCGCCGGGCAAGCTATGCTTGAGCGCGGTCAGCGCCAGGCCGGCCTGGACGGTCCAGTCCGGATCGCGGCCGAGGCGAAGGCCGTGCAAGATGCCGGCGGCAAAGGCGTCGCCGGCGCCGATCCGGTCGACGATGCCCGCCACCACCACCTCGTCGGTCTGCGCCGTCGCCTCGCGGCTGTCGAAGCGGGCCGAGATGCGATGCGTCTCGGCATCGTCGACATGACGCGCGGTCGAGGCGATCGCGTTGAGATTGGGAAAGGCCTCGAACGCGGCCTCGGCCGCCTCGCGCCGGCGCACCTCGCCATCGCCGTCGAACGGCCGATCGAGCAGCAGCGAGATGTCGCGATGATTGCCGAACAGGATGTCGGCATTGCCGACGAGCCGGCTGAGGATCGACCTCGGGTCGCTGTTCCAGCTCTGCCAGAGCTGGGCGCGGTAATTGCCGTCGAACGAGACCCACATGCCGAGGCTGCGCGCGGCCTCGGCCGCCGCCACTGCGGCCGCCGCGGACCGCGGCCCGAGCGCCGGCGTGATCCCGGACAGATGGAGCAGCTCGGCGCCGTCGAGCAAAGCCGGCCAGTCCCAATCCTCGGGTCCGGCGAGCGCGAAGGCGCTGCCGGTCCGGTCGTAGACGATATCGGAGGGACGCAGGCCCGCGCCCGGCGACAGGAAATAGAGGCCCATCCGGCCTGGTCCAGTCGACACCGCGGCGGTGTCGACGCCGTAGCGCCGCAAATGGCCGACGGCGGCGTCGCCGAGCCCATTGTCCGGCACGCGGCTGATCATCGCCGTCTGGTGGCCGAGCCGGGCAAGGCCGATCGCGACATTGGCCTCGGCGCCGGCGACATGAACGTCAAGCTTGCCGCTCTGCAGCAGCAATTCCCGGCCCGGCGCTGACAGGCGCAGCAGCAGCTCGCCGAAACAGACGATGCCGCCGCTCACCGGCCCAGCCAGCCCCCGTCGACGGCGAGGACATGGCCGTTGACATAATCCGATGCGGACGAGGCGAGGAAGACCGCGGCCCCGCCCAAATCGGACGGCGCGCCCCAGCGGCCGGCCGGAATCCGCTCGAGGATCTGGCGGTTGCGGGTCTCGTCCGCCTGCAGCGCGGCGGTGTTGTTGGTCGCGATATAGCCGGGTGCGATCGCGTTCACGTTGACGCCCTTGGCCGCCCATTCGTTGGCGAGCAATTTGGTGAGGCCGGCGACGCCGCTTTTCGAGGCGGTGTAGCTCGGCACGCGAATGCCGCCCTGGAAGCTCAGCAGGGAGGCGATGTTGACGATCTTCCCTCTCCCCTGCGCGATCATCTGGCGGCCCGCGGCCTGGCACAGGAAGAAGACGCTCTTGAGATTGGTGTCAATCACGGCGTCCCAATCGGCTTCGCTGAAATCGACCGCATCGGCGCGGCGGATGATGCCGGCATTGTTGACCAATATGTCGAGCCGGCCGAGGTCGGCCAGGGTCGCCTCGATCACGCGCGCGATCGGCCCGGTCGTCGACAGGTCGGCGTCGAGCATCGTCACCGTCCGCCCGAGCTGGCGCGCCGCCTGTGCAGTCGCCTCGGCCGGCGTCCTGCCGACCAGAGCGAGGTTTGCGCCCGCCTGCGCCAAAGCGAGCGCAATGCCCTGCCCGATGCCGGTATTGGCGCCGGTGACGATCGCCGCCTGGCCGGAAAGGTCGAACAGGCCGGTCATTGCAGCTGGCAGATGTCGAGGACGTTCATGTCGGTATAGTCCTGATTCTCGCCGGCCATCGCCCAGATGAAGGCGTAGGCGCGCGTGCCCGCGCCCATGTGGATCGACCAGACCGGGCTGATCACCGCTTCTTCATTGGCGACGACGATGTGCCGCATCGCCTCGCCTTCGCCCATGAAATGCATCACGCGGTCGTTCGGGCCGTCCAGCTCGAAATAGAAATAGATTTCCGAGCGGCGCTCGTGGATGTGCGGCGGCATCGTGTTCCAGACGCTGCCCGGCTTGAGCACGGTGAGGCCCATGACGAGCTGGGCGCTGTCGCAAATGCCGGGGATGACGAGCTGGTAGATGGTCCGCTCGTTCGATTCCTCGAGGCTGCCGCGCTCGAGCGCATTGGCCTCGGCGATCGACAGCTTGCGGGTCTGGCACGGCTTATGGGCGGGACAGGAGACGAGATAGAAACGCGCGCCCTGGCCCGAGAAGAAGATTTCGGCCGCGCCCATCGTGACGTAGAGGCAGTCCTTGGTGCCGAGGACGAAGGCTTCGCCGTCGACCGTGACGCTGCCCTCGACCCCGCCGACATTGACGATCGCGAGCTCGCGGCGCTCGAGGAAGGGATGGCCGGCGGCCGAGGGCGGTTCGGTCTGGGCCGGCAGCGGGACCGCCTCGGCGCCGCACAGGACGCCGCCGATCACCATCCGGTCGGCATGGGTATAGTTGAGGACGCAGGCGCCCTCGCGGAACAGGTTCTGGACGAGATAGCGCTCGCACAATTCCTCGTTGGAGACGCACTCCATCATGTCCGGGTGGGTGGCGTAATAATTGCGCTCGTACATCCTGCTCTCCATCGGCATCGCGGCCTGGGGGTCGATTGGCTTCACCGCCTAGGTAACCGGTGTCAACGCGCCCGGCAAGCTTTCAGACGGGCGGCGCCGCGACCGAGGCGCGCTTGACCAGCATCGACGGCAGCTCGGACGGCTGCGGGCCGACGCCGGTCTTGCCGCCGACCACCTCGCCGACCAGCTTCAAAGCCGCCGACCGCGCCATCGACACGATCGGCCAGCGCACCGTCGTCAGCGGCGGCCAGATATGGGCGGCGATCGGCGTGTCGTCGAAGCCGATCAGCGACAGCTCGTCCGGAATCGCGATGCCGCGCTCGCGCGCTGCGAACACGACCCCGGCGGCCATCTCGTCATTGCTCGCGAAGATCGCCGTCGGCCGCGGGCTGAGATCGAGCAGGCGGTTGGCGGCGGTGACGCCGGTCTCGAACGTGTAATTGCCGCGCGCGATCAGGCTGCGCGGCAGCGTGATCCCGGCCGCGCTGAGCGCATCCTCGAAGCCGAGCCGCCGTTCCTGGGCCGAGCGGAAGCCGTCCGGCCCCTCGATCAGCCCGATCAGCCGGTGGCCCTGCTGGATCAGATGATCGGTCGCCTCGCGCACCGCCTCGCGGTCGTTGGAAGCGACCATATGCTCGTCATCGTCGAGATGGGCCGAGCCCATCCGCACGTAGCGGCAGCCGAGCTCGTCGCAGAGCCGCGCCAGCGCGTCATTCTCGCTGATCGGCGGCAGGATGACGACGCCGAACAGCCGCTGCCGCTCGAGGAAATGGCGGACGTCCTCGAGCATCATCGTCGAGGTCCGGTCGACCGGCCGAACGATCATCTCGAACTCGGTGCCCTGCAGCGCCTCCAATATGCCCTGCTGCATGTTGAGCACCATCTGCGCGTTCGGATTGTCGTGGATCAGGCCGATCAGGAAGTTGCGCCGCAGCGCGAGCGCGCGCGCCTGGGGGTTGGGGACATAGCCGAGCTCGCGGATCACCTTCTCGACGCGCTCGCGGGTTTCCTCGTTGAGGAATTCCGAACGGTTGATCACCCGGCTGACCGTCTTCTTCGAGACGCCGGCGAGGCGCGCGACATCGTTGATGGTCGGCTTGGCCGCGCGGCCATTGGCGCCCTCTTCGCGCTCCGCCACTTTTTTCCCTCCCATAGCGCCCGCTTAACCGCGCTGCCGGTTCTTCGCCAGCAGAGCTTGCCGATGGGCGCGTCGCCGCATACACTGACACCGGTTACCCCAACGCGCAAGTCAAGGATGTCCCAGGCCAGCCCCGCTTTGCTCATGTCCGATGCGCCCGCTTTGCTGCGGCTGCACGAGGCGGACGACGTCGCCGTTGCGCTGCGTCCGATCGATCCGGGCGAATCGCTCGAGATCGCCGGCGATGGACGGATCGTCGCGATCGAGCCGATCCCGCGCGGCCACAAGATCGCCTTGGCGGCACGGAGCGCGGGCAGCGAAATGCGCAAGTTCGGCTGGCCGATCGGCCGGCTGACCCACAAGGTCGCCGCCGGCGCGCACGTCCACAGCCATAATCTCGAGACCAGCCTGTCCGGTCTGCTCTCCTACGCATTTGCGCCAACCGATGCCGCGCCGCTGCCGGCCGACTTCAGCGCACGCTTCATGGGCTATCGCCGGCCGGACGGCCGCGTCGCGACCCGCAACGAGATCTGGATCCTGCCGACGGTGGGCTGCGTCGCGCGCGCCGCCGAGCGGATCGCGGCGATCGCCCACGCCCGACACGGCCGCGCAGTCGACGGCGTCTACGCCTTTCGCCACCCGCACGGCTGCTCGCAGCTCGGCGACGATCTCGACGGCACCCGCGCCCTCCTCGCGGCGCTCGCCTGTCATCCGAATGCCGGCGGCGTGCTGCTGATCGGGCTCGGCTGCGAATCCAACGCGCTCGATGCACTGGTCGCCGAGATTCCGGAAGCGCTGCGCGGGCGGGTGCGGACCCTAGCGGCGCAGGGCGTCGAGGACGAGATCGAGGCCGGTCTCGCCGAGGTCGAATCCCTGGTCGCCATGGCCGCGCTCGCTCGGCGCCAGCCGGCCGGCCTGTCCGAGCTCGTCATCGGCCTGAAGTGCGGCGGCTCGGACGGCCTGTCCGGCCTGACCGCCAATCCCCTGGTCGGGCGGATGACCGACCGCGTCGTCGGCTCGGGCGGATCGGCGTTGCTGACCGAGGTGCCGGAAATGTTCGGCGCCGAGCAATTGCTGATGAACCGCGCGCGCGACCGCCAGCTGTTCGACCGGATCGTCTTCATGGTCAACGACTTCAAGCGCTACTTCCTCAGCCACGGCCAGCCAGTCTCGGAGAATCCGTCGCCAGGCAACATCGCCGGCGGCATCACGACCCTCGAGGAAAAGTCGCTGGGCGCGGTCCAGAAGGCCGGCCAGGCGCCGGTGGTGGACGTGCTTGCCTATGCCGGAAGGCTGCGCCGGCCCGGCCTCAGCCTGCTCGAGGCGCCGGGCAATGACGCCGTGTCCTCGACCGCGCTCGCGGCGGCCGGCGCCACCCTGATCCTGTTCACGACCGGCCGCGGCACCCCGCTCGGCTTTCCGGTGCCGACGATCAAGATCGCCTCGAACAGCGCGCTCGCGGCGCGCAAGCCGGGCTGGATCGATTTCGACGCGGGACGGGTGCTGGCCGAAGGCTTCGACGCCGCCGCGGAGGCGCTGGCCGGCCAGCTGATCGCCTTTGCGTCCGGAGAGCCGACCGCCGCCGAGCGCAATGGCGAGCGCGAGATGGCCATCTGGAAACGCGGCGTCACCCTGTGACAGCGCCGACCCGACACCGGTTGCATCCGAAAGGCCTCGGTTGCTTATGACACCGGTTTCCTCTAGCATATGCCGAAACAGAACCAGGATGCCCGCGTGACCCTCGTCAAAGATCACAATCTGATCGCCGGCCGTTTTCTCGACGCGCGTCGCTCGGCGTCCGGGCTCGACACCTATCCCGGCGCGATTCCGGCATCGCTCGACGAAGCCTATGCGATCCAGGACGTCGCGATCGCGCGCTGGGCGCGGCCGGTAATCGGCTGGAAGGTCGGCCGGGTGCTGCCGCCTCTGTCGGAACGGTTCGGCACCGACCGGCTCGCCGGCCCGATTTTCGCCGAGCAGCGGGCCGCGACCGGGGGCGAGCCGGTTCCGATGCCCGTCTTCGCCGATGGCTTCGCGGCAGGCGAATCCGAATTCCTCTTGCGGATCGGCCAGGCGCCGCCCGCGGGCAAGACGGCGTTCACGCTGGAGGAAACGGCCGATTTGATCCAGGCCGTCCATGCCGGGATCGAGATAGCGAGCTCGCCGCTCGGCGCGATCAACGAGATCG
>JAYRLF010000594.1:0-1591 GCA_041905385.1 Allosphingosinicella sp. | reverse complement strand
CGCCGAGGGCAAGGCACGCTATGGAGTGATGCTGCGCGAGGATGGGTTCGTGCTCGACGACGGCACGGCGACCCGGCTCGCCGGCGACCGCTACATCCTCACCACCACCACCGCGCGCGCCGGCCAGGTCATGCAGCATATCGACTATTGCCGGCAGGTGCTCTGGCCCGAGCTCGACGTCCAGGCGGTTCCGGTCAGCGACCAATGGTCGATGTTCGCGGTCGCCGGACCGCGCGCGCGCGCGCTGCTGCAAGCCGCATTTCCGGCGATCGACCTGTCCAACGTGGCCTTTCCCCATCTCTCGGCGGTCGAAGACTGCTGGCGCGACCACCGGCTGCGGATCTGCCGGCTCTCCTATTCGGGCGAGCTCGGCTATGAGGTCGCCATCCCGTCCGACGCCGCCGACGCACTCCTCCGCGAGCTGTTCGCGCGCGGACAACCCTTCGACGTCATCCCCTACGGCGCGGAAGCGCTCGGCGTGCTGCGGATCGAGAAGGGCCATGCGGGCGGCGGCGAGCTCAACGGCCAGACCACGGCGGCCGACCTCGGCCTCGGCCGGATGATGTCGGCGAAGAAGGATTTCATCGGCTGCGCAATGGCGCGGCGGCCCGCGCTCACCGACCCCGCCCGGCCGACGCTGGTCGGGCTCAAGCCGGTCGACCGCCGCGCGGCGCTGCGCGCCGGCGGCCAGCTCCTGCCGGTGTGCACGCCGCCGGCCGCGGCCCATGTCGAAGGCCATGTCACCTCGGCGGCATGGTCGCCCCATCTCGGCCATGCGATCGCGCTCGCGCTGCTGCGCCACGGGCCGCGCCGCCATGGCGAGAGGATCGCGGTCCACGATCCCCTGCGCGGCGGCCCGGTCGAGGCCGAGATCTGCGCCCCGGTCTTCGTCGATCCGCAGGGAGAGCGGCTGCGTGGCTGAGGACCTCCTTGTCGACCGGATCGACGGGCTGGCGCTCGCCACCATCGTCGCGCGCCGCGACGCCGGGGCGGAGGCGATCGGGTCGGCGCTGGGCGGGCGACTCGCCGATGGCCCGGCCTGCACCCTGCTCGGCGAGCTGCGCCTCGTCGGGACCGCGCCGGGCACCTGGCTCGCCATGGTCGGCCAGCGCTCGCCCGACTGGGAAGATCGCCTTCGCGCGCGGCTTGCCGGCCTCGCATGCCTGTCCGACCAGTCCGGCGGCTATGTCCTGTTCCGGCTCGGCGGCAGCGCGGCGCGGGCGGTGCTCCAGCGCGGCCTAGCCTTGGATCTCGACCCCCGCCGGTTCAGGCCGGGCATGGCGGCGACGTCCGCGATCGACCATATCGGCGTGACCTTGTGGCAGGAAGATGACCGGCCAAGCTATGCGGTCGCGCTCTCACGAAGCTATGCGGCGAGCTTCCTGCACTGGCTCGACGACGCCCGGGACGACCCGGCCGACTGAGCCATATCCCCGTACCGCCGCTCGCGCCATGATACGAACCCGCGCCGACTGACCGTCGCGCCCGCCCCCCGGGCGGCGCAGGCCGAGGCCTGGCGGTCCGGGCCGTCGCGGATCGCCAAGTCCGTGCCGCAATTCGCCGATCGGCGGCCGCCCGCGGCTCCTATCGT